>CALZQD010000009.1 GCA_945828175.1 uncultured Bacteroidales bacterium
ATGGAATCGGCCCTATTTTTTTAATCGCTCAAAAACTTTAGCGGACAGTAATAGTAAATTTATGGCTTTTTGCTTATGTTATCAATCGGTTTCAGAGCTTGGTGTGGGGATAAATCTTGATGCTGCGGCCGGTGTTGGCTTTGATGAAGGCACCGTCGGCGCTGTAGAAGAGCTCGGTGTCGGGCCGGCCGGCTTTTTCGACCTCGATGACATAGAAACTGCCGTCGAAGCGCTCGTAATAATCGACGTCGTCGACGCGGTAGTCACCGTAACCGCCGGCATTGAAAGCAGCCTGAACGGCATCGGGCAGCTGGTCGATGCGCTCAAGATCGGTCTGGGTCATGACCCACTTGGCGTCGTCGGCAAACCAGACTTCGACTTCCTGACGGAACTCGTTGTTAAAATCGGCGACGAAATAGCCCTGGTCTTTCTCCCAGTCGGCACGCTGCGATGCTCCGGGATAGATTGCGTCGAGGGCCTTGCGGAGCTTGATGGCGTTCTCGGTGTCGATGCTGTTGTCGTCATCGTCGCTGCACGAGGCAAAGGCGGTGGCCGTCATTGTCATCATCGCGACGAAGAGAAGATAGATATACTTTTTCATAATAGTCAAAGTTTTATGTTTAACGATGTAATTTCGATTCACTATGGGCATAACGCCGCGGGCGGGGGCTTTGTTCACGCTCATCGCACGATGCTGACCGCGGCGCGCAGATGTTCGGCGTCGCCGCCGCGAATGACGTCGACCTTCAGCGTCTCGAGCGCGGCGAGGCGCTCGGCCGTGGCGACGTCATCGAGGGGGATGCGCACGACGTGCGACCAATTGAGATAAATACGCAGCAACAGTTCTCTGAAATGCACGACGGCACGGAATACGCCGGGGTCGATGTCTTCTATATCGTCGCCGGTCAGCACTGCGACAAAGCCACCGTCGTCGGGACGGTAAAGGAGGTCATAAGTCATGATTATAAAGTTTTTGCAGCTTAAAAAATGACCGCCGTCATGGCATCCACGGCGGCGGTCGGTCGTTATGTTGCTGTGAGCTTGTTTAAAAAACAAGCTCTGTTTTTCGGTTTAGTCTCTGTTGCCGAAGATACGCAGCAGGTAGAGGAAGAGGTTGATGAAGTCGAGGTAGAGGTTGAGGGCGCCGATGGTGGCGAGGCGGCCGACAGAGTCAGCGGGTGCAGCCATGGCCATTGCCTTAATCTGCTGTGTGTCCCAGGCGGTGAGGCCGACGAAGATGAGCACGCCGGCGTAGGTGATGATCCACATCATCGTCTCGCTCTTGATGAAGAAGTTGACGAGGGTGGCGATGATGATGCCGAGCAGGGCCATGAAGAGTATCGAGCCCATGCGCGAGAGGTCGTTCGAAGTGAAATAGCCGTAGATGCTCATGGCGGCGAAGGTGCCGGCGGTTACGAAGAATGTCGTTGCTATCGTCTCGTGGGCGTAGGCGAGGAATATCGGCGCCAGGGTCAGGCCGTTGACGGCAGCGAAGACATAGAAGAGCAGCGAGGCCATGGCGTTGCTGAGTTTATTGATAGCGGCTGTGATGGCGATGACAATGCCGACCTCGGCAATGAGCAGGCCCCACATGAGCCACGAGTTGTTATACATTAGGTTCCAGAAGGCAGCGCTTTGCGAAGCCCACAGCGAGACGAAGGCCGAAACAAGCAGGCCGAGCGTCATCTTGAAGTAGACTCGTTTCATGACAGACGAAACGGTCGATACCATTGAGCGATTCTGATAAGAATCATAAGGAGTGTTGTTCATATCAATGTGTTTAAAGATGAATGATATATGTTTTTATAAACGTGATTACATGCGTTCGGGTACCTTTATGCCGAGCAGGGCCATGCCCGAGGCAATGACGCGCGAGGTGGCGTCGCAGAGAGCAAGGCGCAGCGAGCGCACTGCGTCGTCGCTCTCGCGCAGCACGGGGCAGTCGTGGTAGAACTGGTTGTATTCCTTAGCCAGGTCGTAGACATAGTTGGCGATGAGCGCGGGCGAGTAACTGCGACCTGCCTCGGCGACGACGCCGGGATATGAGGCGAGGCGCTGAATCAGGGCAATCTCTTTCTCGCAGGGCTCGACGGCCGAGTAGTCGGCAGCGGCAGTACCGGCCTCGGCGGCACGGCGGAGCACCGAACGAATACGGGCGTAGGTATACTGGATGAAGGGGCCTGTGTTTCCGTTGAAATCAATCGATTCCTTGGGGTTGAAGGTCATATTCTTGCGTGGGTCGACCTTGAGCAGGAAGTATTTGAGTGCGCCGAGGCCGACGATTTCGGCGATGGCGTCCATCTCTTCGGGGGTGAGGCCGTCGGTCTTGCCGAGCGACTCAGATACCTCGCGGGCTGTGTCGACCATCTCGGCCATGAGGTCGTCGGCGTCAACGACTGTGCCCTCGCGGCTCTTCATGCGGCCTTCGGGCAGCTCGACCATGCCGTATGAGAAATGGACGAGGTCTTTGCCCCAGCTGAAGCCGAGCTTGTCGAGAAGCAGCGACAGCACCTGGAAGTGATAGTTCTGCTCGTTGCCGACGACATAGATCATCTTGTCGATGGGATAGTCGCGGAAACGCAGTTTGGCTGTGCCGATATCCTGAGTCATGTAGACCGACGTGCCGTCGCTGCGAAGCAACAGCTTGTGGTCGAGGCCGTCGGCTGTGAGGTCGGCCCAGACAGAGCCGTCTTCGCGGCGATACATGACGCCTTTATCGAGGCCTTCGAGCACTTTCTCCTTGCCCTCGAGGTAGGTCTCCGATTCGTAGTATATCTTGTCGAAATCAACACCCATGCGAGCGTATGTCTCGTCGAATCCGGCGTAGACCCATGCGTTCATCATCTCCCAGAGCGAGCGCACCTCGGGGTCTTTGTCTTCCCATCGGCGAAGCATCTCGCGGGCCTCGAGCATCAGCGGCGAAGCGGCTTCGGCCTCTTCCTTGGTCATGCCTTTTTCCATCAGTTCGGCAACTTCGGCCTTGTAGTGCTTGTCGAACGCGACATAGCAGTCGCCGATGAGGTGGTCGCCCTTGATGCCGGTCGACTCGGGCGTGGCGCCGTTGAACCATTTCTTCCATGCGAGCATCGACTTGCAGATATGTATGCCGCGGTCGTTGACGATGTTGGTCTTGACGACTTTGTTGCCGCAGGCCTTGAGAATCTCCGAGAGGCTGTAGCCCAGGAGTATGTTGCGCAGATGGCCGAGGTGGAGGGGCTTGTTGGTGTTGGGCGACGAGTATTCGACCATGACGAGCTTGCTGTCGTCGGTGACGGGGCGGCGGCCGAAGTCCTTGTCGGCGACGATGCGCTCGAGGACGGTGTTCCAGTAGGTCGGCTCGATGACGATGTTGAGGAAGCCCTTGACGACATTGAAAGCCTTGACGGCCGGCTCGTTGGCGACAAGCCACGCGCCGATTTCGTTGCCCACGGCTTCGGGAGCCTTGCGGGCGGCCTTGACCCAGGGGAAGACGACAACGGTGACGTTGCCCTCGAATTCCTTGCGTGTGGGCTGCGGGCCGACCGATTCGGGAGCTACATCGACATTATAAAGTTCTTTGACAGCCTTTGCCACGGCTGAAGATATGATCTGATCTATCGACATAATTATAAGTTATAACGCTGTTTCAAAATAAAAAGATGAAAACTTTTCAACTTACAAAGATAGCGAAAAAGTTTCAACAGTCAAAATCCATGGCCAAAAGGGCTACAGACACCCGCTTTCGGGCGAAGAAAGCCGCTTTTTCGCCGGTCGGGGTAATTTTTCGCAGCAAGATACATCATATGATAAAAACCTTACTTGATTATGACAAACAAAGCAAAAAGAAACCTCTCGCTCGCAATGATGATTTTGGGCCTGGTCACCCTTATCGGTCTCGCCCTCAGCCGCAAATATCTTGGCGCCGAGCACGACACCTGGCAATTCATCGCCGCCCCGCTCTGGATCTGCTTCTTCGACGTCCTGTATCGCAACTTCAGCCTCGCCGCGAAAGAAGACAAAAAATACGGCCCGGTAAAACGCAAGTCAGACGATGTGGGAGCGTGAGTCTGTAATAGTTTTGATTGCACAAACGCACTGCATTTTTTTAAAAGTGCAGTAAGTTTGTGACGACAATTTTACTCATTAGGCTCTTTTAAGGCACTTCTCGATGTCTTGCAACTATACCATGGCACTGCCCCACCGGCGCTTATAAAATCATTTGTTCTTATGGCCTTGTGTCCTTTTGTTCTTTTAAGGCGGCGCTACGGCTGAAGCCGTACCTCCATATCGCCTGACACAGCTGCGCGCATCCCTATTCCGACTCCGACGTTCACAGGGCATCACAAAAATATCACATTAACTGCGGTTATCGCCGCAAGAATATAATATATCGATTTCATAATCAATGCCTTTTCTGTTTCAAGAATCGCGCAAGTCCGTCTTTGTCCAAAATACGCGTGTTTTCGAGAATATACGTGGCGAGCTTTATATATTCGGGCGGTATGTTCCAGGCCGAAATATCAGTTTGAACATCAAGCGCATCTATTCTATTAAGCGGCTGTTTGTCAAAGCCTCTGAATCTCAATACGACCGATTTCCTGCCATTGTCAAGATTTATAATCTCGAATTTTGTCGTATCGGCCTGCAGTGACGACTTCGATGACATCTGAGACGCATCGAGTCTGATTTGGCCCTTGCCGAAAAGCCGCCACGTCAGCGTGCTGCCGCAGTCATCGCAGAGCGACTCGGTTTTGATGGACTTCCACGGACATATTCCCGATATTGTATCTGTCGGGATAGGTACGACCACAAACTTTGTGCCGCGCAAATCAGTCTGATATACATAATATTCCAGATGGAACGTACGGCTTCCGTCACTCCAGCTCACGGCCGACGACAACAGTGCTGTGCATAATAATGCTATGAAAGTCACAATGTGCCTCATATATTTATTGATCATATTTTCGCAGATAATTCTTTCTTGCCTCATTTTCCACTATCTTAATCTGTAATTCGATAGGATTTGCTTTGATTAAAGTTCGAGTATAAACAGCATCCGGGAATGAGCATCCCGGGGTTATTTCTCCCGGTTCTAATGTTTCAACATATCTATGAAATGGATCTATAGAATCATCTTTTCTTTTTAGTTCATAATAATATGCGTGTCCATAACCTTCGTGTGCGATATTTTCTGCTCGTTTTAAAGCATTTGTAAAAATACTTGTAATTATATAAACATTTTCATCTGGCGATGGACTTTCTTCACAATTTGGCAATAATGTAACACCAACTTTACCCTCTGATGGATCAGCTACTAAAGTTTCTTCTATTCCGTTATAAAGAATCTTATCTTTTCCTTGAAATATGTACTTTAAATCACTATTCGCCATCGTCTTTATAGCTAAAAAATTAGCAGATTTAGCAATACATCGATTTAACAACTCGTTATTTAGTACCTCATTATCAAATTGAATAAAACTACTTTCATATTCAGATAAACCGTCAAGAATTCCTTCCTGACACCATTGGTCTGCAATAACAGCCATGCCTGTAGGATCAAGTATATTCGCCGGATTGCCGGCGCAGTGGCTGAAGTGGGAGTGGCCGGGATAATCAACGGCGCGGCTGTCGCAGGTGAGCATCCGGGGCATGACGGGGTCATGGACGCGGGCGGTGTTGTCGTACATCGCCAGGCCTAAGTGTCCGAGCCAGCGGTTGCCGATATGAAGACGGTCAGTGATGCTGTCGAGCGGCATCCTATGATTGTAAATATGGCAATATCCGGTCTTCATGGTCAAACGATTCTAATGTAACTACCTGCAAATATAGTTATTCGAATGACCCATTTGCAAGCAATTGAGCAAAATTATTGCAAAACATGTCATAATGGCAACTTTTAGGCTCTTTTTAAGCATTTTCGACATCTTACTGGCAGCATCATCAGGCTATTGTGAGTTTAACGGGCTCTACGCCATCGGGAGTGCCGCCGCTAATGCGGCTCTTTTGCGTCAAATGCCATTTAATACACGCACTACGGCGCGTTGCGCCTCGTACGTGCCTAATGAACTGTCGCCGCTAACGCGGCTCGGGATGTTGCTCCGTTTTATTTGCACTGCGAATGCGTCTATTGCCCGAACGACTATAATTTCACCGATGAACTTGTAGAGTTGCCTCTCAATTTATTCAAAAATGCTGTTGCGATTTTGCCTTTTCGGGCGAATTTGCTAATTTTGTGACGATAAACATCATGTTGAACCAATTTATACAGTCTTGGATATAGACCCTTTGCCGGCTTGCGAGCCGCTTTTGTTTTTACTGAATAGCGTCGGCGTTGAGATTGCCGACTTCGATGCTCCCAGAATCATCGCTCTTGTCATCGCTCTGATGGCGCTTTTTGTCTCGGCTTTTATCTCGGGCAGCGAAATTGCATGCTTCTCGCTGACTCAGTCGCAGCTCGAAGAACTCGAAGAATCGCCAAAAGGCCGCAACATCGTCAAAATGATGTCTCAGCCCGAAAAGCTTTTGGCTACGATATTGATTACCAACAATCTCGTCAACGTCACAATCGTCGTGCTCTGTAACTTCGCTCTCGGACCTATCTTCAATACAATGAGTCCGGTGTGGAGCTTCATCCTTCAGACAGTGCTGCTTACCTTCCTGATTCTGCTCTTCGGCGAGATTCTGCCGAAACTCTACGCCAACAACAATCAGGTCAGATGGGCCACCTTCGCCTCGGGCGGACTGATGGCCTTCATGAAGATATTCTCTCCGCTGTCGCGCCTGCTCGTCAGCTCGACAAAGGTCGTCAACCGCGTCGTCGCCAAACAGCCGCAGAGCATCACCCCCGAAGACCTCTCGCAGGCCCTCGAAATAACCGACGTAGCCGCAGGCGATGAAAAAGATATGCTCGAAGGCATTCTCAAGTTCGGCGACACAACGGCATCCGAGGTCATGACCCCGCGCATCCGCGTCACCGACATCGACTATGAGGCCGGCTTCGACGAAGTCGTCAAAATCGTCATCGAGAGCGGCTACTCGCGCCTGCCAGTCTACGAAAACTCGCTCGACACGATAAAGGGCATCCTCTATGCCCGCGACCTGCTGCCATATATCGGCAAGAAGACCGACGGTTTCAAATGGCAAACCCTTCTGCGCGAGCCGTATTATGTGCCCGAATCGCGCATGATCGACGACCTGCTCGAAGATTTCCGCCAGAAAAAGATCCACCTCGCCATCGTCGTCGACGAATTCGGCGGCACCCAAGGCATCGTCACCCTCGAAGACGTGCTCGAGGAAATCGTCGGCGACATCAACGACGAATACGACGAAGAAGAGCAGACCTACAAACGCCTGCGCGACAATACATTCATCTTCGAAGGCCAGACGCTACTGACCGATTTCTTCCGCATCACCGAGCTCAACAGCGAGGACTATGAAGATGTCACCGAAGACGCCGAGACCCTCGCCGGCATGCTCCTCGCCATCAAGGGCGACTTCCCCAAAGACAAAGAGCCGCTGGTCTACGGCCGCTGCCGCTTCCTCGTGCTCGACGTCACCGATCACCGCATCGTCAGCGTCCGCGTAAAGGTAATGCCTGAAAATCAGACAGAATGAAACTGCCGCTTATCTGCGTCATCACGCTCGCGGCCACCTGCGCCACCGCCTGCGGCGGCCACGACGACACGGCGACTCCGCGTCGCCGCGCCTATCAGCGCATCGAGGCTTACGCTCCCGAATACACTGCCGTCGACAGCCTCCCCGTCAGATTGCTCGTCAACTCGTCGGCTACAGTCTCTCGCCCGCGCCGCGACTGGGTCAACGTAAGCTATCCGCGTTATAATGCCACCATATTCATCTCTGTCACAGAGGCTGACAGCGGCAATATCGACGACGTCATCGCCAACCGCATCGAGCGTATCGCCCTCAACGCCGGCGATGTTCGGGTCGACGCACTCGACATCGACAACGGTCGATTCTCATCGACACTCTACGACGCACCGGCAGCCGTTGCGATGCCGCTGCAGTTCGTCGCCACCGACGGCAAGTCGTTGGTCGTCAGTGCATCGGTATTCTTCGATAATGCCGACCGCATCACATCGCTCGACTCTGTCGCCCCGGCCGTCGAGGCCATACGCCGCGACCTGACGACAGCACTCGACAGTCTCGACTACCGTTTAGCAAATGATTGAAGTATTTAAATATGACGATATTACGCTCGGCGTAGCCCCAATTTTAGCAGACGCGGGCCAAACGCGAGCCGAGCGCGAGCGGGCAGCCGTCAGCGTTATCGTCGCTCACTTTTTCGGCTCCAATGCAGGCATCGGTCATCGCGAAAGCGGCGCGCCATATCTCGTCGGTCATGAAGATATAAGCCTGACCATCAGCCATAGCCGCGACTATGCCGCAGTAGCTTTTTCAGCAGTGCGCACCGTCGGCGTCGACATTGAGCAATGGCGCGAACAGCTCGTGCGCGTCGCGCCGCGAGTATTGTCAGAATCCGAAATGGCAGTCTACGGCGCCTCGTCCGACCTGCTATTGCGCGCCTGGACCATGAAAGAAGCACTCTACAAAGCCGCACTGACTCCCGGCCTCGACTTCAGACGCGACATCGTGCTTTCGCCCCACCCCACATCAACCGCCGCCAATGTCGCCGGCCGCCCCTTCACAATAATCACAACCCTCCCCCTCGCCACCAACACCCTGACCCTCGTGGCAGAAGGATAATGTCAATCCCCCTCACCCATATATTAATTGCTTTGAGCGGTCAAGTTCTTTACGGAAGATTTGATTTTTTACGGCTGTTTCATCAACCATATCAACCTTACGGCCAAGCAGATGCTGCAGCTCGTCAATAAAGTCGAAAAAAGTAATAAACAAATCGTGAATCTGCTCATAATGAAACACCACCGAAAAATCGACGTCACTCTCATCATTGAAACGCGGCGTCAGTATAGACCCGAAGACCCACAACTTCGCCACCTTGTATTTTTTACACAAGGCAACAATCTGGTCCATATGCAGTTCAATCAATTTCATACCTGCAAATATATCAATTTATTATGATATAACAAACAAGCGGTCATTAACTTTCACCACTGACGGTAATTAAACGTCTAAGAGTATATATTTCATTGCAAGTTTATTCCTCTTACCCGGGCGTTTGTTCTCATTGCCAAGGTTATGGCTTCGCCGCCTAAGGCGATATTGGCGAGGAGATAATGGCGGCGGCCATTCCATTTAACTGTATGGCCCGCAATCTCAGCAGTTTTCAATAATTGCCGACGGAAATCATCATCGCCCATATAAGTCGCACTACCGATGGCAAATGCTGTGCCGCTCGGACTGAGGTTGAGTATTATCGGGCCGGCATCTATGTCATTGCCAAACAAACAACTGCGGTCGTGATACTCCTTTATACCCGAAACCGGGAAATTTTGGCGGAAGTATTTTTTAAGCCTATCATACTGCTCGCCAGCATATTCATCATCCAATAACGTTAGATAATAACAGTTAAGCGCCGAATATGAGCCTTTCACTTCGCCGATGGGCTTGCCGTTTTCATCAAGAAACGAAGCAAGGAGTCCCGTCTCGACATCGCACCACTCGTTCTTAGCCTTCTCGAGCCATCGTTTGACAGTCGATGCATATTTGCCATCATTGAGCCGATTGTAATCACTTAGAGCCACTATTGCCACCATCATGTCAGGTACATAAATAGGCTCATCGGGATATGTTGGCAGGTTAAGTATCGGCGAGTGTAGAATGCGGCAATTCATCGTCGCACACAGCGAATCATGTAAGTTGTCATACTTGTCATCGCCGCTCAATCTCCTATAATTTCCTATCATCCAAGCAAGATGGCTTAGATAAGAAACATGGCTTTTATCACCGTCGAGAGACTCGAGCGGCTCTTCGCCCCATCGCAGAAAGTCATAAAGACTCAGCGTCGGCGACTTCACGATTCTGATGAGACTGTCAATCGTCGAAACTGCCTTTTCTCTCGTCTCGGGATATAATTCGGCAATATTCGCGAGGGCTGACGTCAGCATCGAGCACGAATATAGAGCCCACTCGCCTTGAAACTGCAGCCCTATCCCATGAGGCATTTCGTTGAGCAACTGCAACGGGTCGACGACAATCTTGTCAACGAGATAATTCTTTCGCTCGATTATATCATCTCTCTCCTCCTCAAACGTCCCATTGCCCCAACACGACCAAACAACCCACACTACTTTAACAAGAATCAGCGACAAAATAGTGATAAATAAAGTCTTATGCCGGACAATAAACATACTCCCACATTCAATTACATAAAAACATCTATGAACATCTTTACACGAGCAAGGAATTCGCGCAGCGTATTCTTGATGCGACTACTATATACGGGCGATGGTTTGGCATTATAGCCAACGGCATAAATACTATATTTATCAGCAAGATATATTGCTCGTTCATTATGGTATTCCTGTGAAATTAGCGTCAAGCTGTCGAGTCCATATACTTCCTTTGCTTTTGCTATGGAATTGAGCGTTCGCGTTCCTTCATAATCCAATATTATTCTATCAGCCGGGACGCCTCGGGCTACCAATGAGTCGAGAATTGCCTTAGGTTCGTCGCAGCCGTTCTTTTGAGTCCGGGAGTAATCGCCGCCGCTGGCTATGATATAGTCAACCTTGCCTGCCTTATACAATTCATCAGCTGCCTTAATACGATTGTCAAAATAATAATTGTGTACTCCCGCCGGAGTAATAGGTGATGTCGCTAATAACAAGCCTACCTTATTGTGCGGCACGTCTCTAACCACGTCATATGTTCTACCACTTGCGTTGACCGACACAACTATGTAGCAACAGGCAATCACAGCAATCGTCAAAACAATCGCTGTCAAAAATAAACGAATTATCTTCTTTCGCATCATTATCATAATTAATACACTCAGCCATAAAACTGAATCATGTCTGAAACTTAACTTTTTGACTGCAATATTAGTCTAATTTATTAAACAGTCAGTCATCGCCTGACAATGATTGTATGAAAGCCATCGATTGTTGTATAAAATACCGATAATCATTTATAACGATATAACAAAAAAAACCGAACCATGAATTGCTTCGTGGTTCGGCGGGTTGGTGGAATGTTCTGACCAATTATCGAACTTTCTGAGGGGATTTTCGCAAATTGTGGAATTTATCAAAGCTAACTCTTTTGTGGCTCAACGTCTCAAAAATTGGCATGAATAGCAGTAAGATTGTTAGTGATGTACTATGGTAATGCTATGTAATTGAATTAAGACGCAATACCGCAAGAATGATTTGCGATAAATTATTACAATACAATTGGATATAACTCCTCCCACCTCACTGTATCCCACCTCTTAAATGCGGCATATAGGGAGGAAGGGGGTATGCCATCGGTATCCAACAGAAAACTTCCCAATTTTTTTATTTTCAAAATTTTGAGTGAAAATATTGGGGGCGGGATTTCGCGGAATGAAGCGTTTGCAGTATGTTTGGAGTGAAAACTAAGCTGTGTAGGCGAAACCCTGCACATATCAAATAAAAATCATATCTAATAATGAATGAGAAAATTAAAACTAAGCGTATCGACAGAACGCTTTGAACGAAAAGAGGACATTGTTCCTAAGCTGCTCAAGTTTGAGCAAGATTTATTAACAGTGGAGGAATTTGAGGGGAAGGTCAAGGAGGGTTATTGCTTTTGCCACTGGTTTAATAGTACCAATGAGATATTCTCGATTGCTGAGAAGACGAAAAGTAATTTTGACTGTGCTAATGTTGTTTTCGTTGATATCGATGATTACGACGTGGAGATGAAGGAGTTTGTCAGACATTTGCCGCGTCAGCCGACTGTCTACTATACAACTCCAAGCAACGGGAAGAATGGCAAATATCGGTATAGGCTTTGCTATCTGTTCAACCAAGACATTAAGGATAGCGAAACATTTACAACTATATATAACGGTATTGTCAACAGTTTCAGAATATCATATCCCGATTATCCCGACAAGGATAAATGTGGTAGCGTATCAGCGCAATATATGAACGGCAACGGAAGTCCTAACTGTGAGGTATATTCAACGGATTGCGTTTATACACCTAGCGATTTTGGTGTGTCATACACGTCAACCACAGCCTCGACAGATAACTTTAAAGTCAACCCAGCACCTAAAAAGCGGAGCAATAAGGATGAGAGTAAGGAGTTCCCATTTACTGACTTGGAGTTTAAGGCCGATTTCTTTTCGATGAGTCCTAATGACCTAATAGTAAAATACTACCAGCGATATCACTTCTTTGACAGCACGGAGTTGGAATATAATGAAGAAGGCTATGCCCTTATCGGTGAGGATTACCGACAGATTTTTCGACGTTGGTATTTAGACATTTCCACAGATGATAAAGGGAGGGAACATAAAGCGACGGTGTTACGTAAAAGGCGAGATGGGGATAAACGTCGGTATTATATGTATCTGTCGGCATTGATACGAAAACAAATCATGCCTGATATTACATTTGAGCATCTGCTTTATAATCTCGTGTGTGAGCGACAATACTTTTATGATAATTCCGACCGCGTACTGACTAACCAATTTTTGATGGAGAAAGCACTGACGGTTATAAATACTCCGATAGAGAAAATCTCGCTTGGTTCATATAGAAAGAGACCAAAGTATAAGATAGATCGGGAGTTTTGCCGCAAAAACGGGATAAAGCCAGTGGCACTGAGCAATATGGTGCGCTCTAAACTATACACGGAGAAGATTGGCGAATTATATGACTGCAATCTTAGTGTTGCCGAGAACTTAAAGAATATTCGTTCTCATGGCGTGAAAGTAGGCAAAACTAAGCTCTATCAGTTCTGCAAGGAGATGGGGTTATCGACAAAGCCACATAAGGTAAAAGACTAAATTCAGAATCTACAATTTTTCCGTTTCGGATTAATAATGTAGTAGTGCTTTTTTTATTATTCCGAGGAGGAAAAGTCCAATGTTTGTATCAAAGTCGTGAGTGTATCAATTTAATCTCTGTGGAGGTGTTGATACGCTCCTTTTCATGTGTCATTCTAATCTAAAAGATTACATGGCTCCAACACTGGACTAAAGTTAAAATCGGCATCGGATTCCCGATTCTTGATATTTTGCGTTAATTTTGCAGTGAAATAGCAGCTCAACCTTGCGTGATAAGAAAATTCTTGCTATATTTGCACCGTTATTGGTGTATTGGCTTCGGCCATCACCCAATGACAAGACATATATAGGAAGGTTTTCGCTTCCTCTGACATGTGCAAATCACCACCTTGCAAACATCAATAAGTCAGAGATTGCCGAGAATGCTTCTCACGTATCTGCATATCCGTCAAACACGATATACAGCTTACGGTGAGTTGCTATTTCGTGTTATCTGCTTATTGAGCCTTGTGGTGAGGCTGCACATGAAGATGATTCTGAAAGTGGCTCACCTTTTTTATATGCCTTGAAGAATACCAATCATTAACCTCACCCGACAGAGCCATAAGGGGAAGAAACCTAGTCCGTTTATGGCAGACCACGAAATTGAAAATCCTTCAAATTATAAGTATCAGTTGACATGTGTGGGATGTGGCTATACTATTATGTCTGACAATTTAAATTCGGATGCTATCAAACTATGCCCTAACTGTGGAAATAAGTTTGAGGTTAGGATTGTATCTGCTCCAGAACCTAAATATTCAAGAAATAATCCCTATCCTCATAAATAGCAATAGTTATGGCATTGGTCAACGTTATAAAATGGGAAGCGAACACTAATGAACTTGTTCAAAAGTTCCCGATTGAAGACCTTAAAGCGGGTTCTCAATTAGTTGTATATCCTAGTCAGACAGCCCTATTTGTTAAAGGCGGTCAAATACTTGATGAGTTTATATGTGGCACATATACTATCAAGTCTGAAAATATACCTCTATTAAACAAGGTGTTCAACTTTCCGTTTGGTGGCAATTCTCCTTTTCAAGCAGAGGTTTGGTTTGTAAATCAAGTTTCCTTACTTGATTGTAAATGGGGAACGGCTTCTCCTATTCAGATAGAAGACCCGAAATACGGAGTTATCGTTCCAATCCGCTCTTACGGCCAGTACGGGTTTAAAGTTGATAAAGCGAGAGTGTTCTTGGAAAGACTCATCGGCAATATGCCAACGTTCTCAACTGATAAGATTGTTTCCTACTTCCGAGGTGTCATACTTTCCAAACTGACCGTTATAATATCACAGAAACTATATGCCGATAATCTCAGCATCATCAATATCAACTCACATGTCGAGGAAATTGCCGAGTATGCCAAATCAAAACTTTCGGTAGTTTTTGCTGAATATGGTGTAGAGTTGGAACTGTTTAATGTTATCGCCATCAACGTAAATGAGGAAGACCCAAGTTTTCAGAAGTTGAAAGATACAAAAGATTCTCTTGCGCGGATAAACATAATGGGCAAAGATAATTATCAGATGGAGCGAAGTTTCAACGTCCTTGACAGCGCCGCCGAGAACGAGGGTGGAGGCATGATTGGAGCTGCTGTTGGAATTGGTGCTGGCGTAGGAGTTGGCTCACAGATTGGAACGATGGTCAATGACCATATCAACACTAATCCCTCCACAACACCTCCTGCAATGCCTATCACGCAGTATTTTCTTGGCGTGAACGGTCAACAGCAGGGTCCATTCGACTTTAGTACTGTAAAGAATATGCTCACATCTCACCAAATCAATGAGACGGCATTGATATGGAGACGTGGAATGGCAAATTGGATGCCAATAGGCGATATGTCCGATTTTAGTGATGTTTTGAATAATTGTCCTCCACCATTACCTCCAATGTAATAGAATCGTCATGAAAAAGAGTATAATTTTAATAGGAGCAACTCTTGCATTGGTCAACCTCTTATTTGGGTTGATTATATCAGCGTATGACTATTTTAATCTCGCCATATCGACAATAGTAATTGTGCTGACCTTTCTCATTCTTTTGGCTATTAATGGTCTAATGAGGTTAAAAGATGGATACAAGGTCAGTCTGAATATTGTGATTCCTGCTATTGGCATAGTTCAGTATTTATTTTCCTTATTCATGCCGAGTCAGTTCTCAGACAACTGGGGATTGATTGTGATAATCTTCTTGACTGCAATCGAAGCAATCATACTGGTTGCAGCAAATAGTATCTCAACAAAAATAAGATAACACTACTGTCCACTAAAAATGGAGGGGTTAAAAATTAAATAAATTCGG
>CALZQD010000010.1 GCA_945828175.1 uncultured Bacteroidales bacterium
CACACTGCATATCGTCGGCAGCGTCAGATGTGTATAAGAGACAGGCTTTATCAGGAGTTCAAGAACATACGCCAGTCGCTCATCATCCTCGTCAATATGCCGCTGGCGATGATAGGCGCGATATTCATGCTCAAAGTGACCTCGGGCGAGATCAACATTCCGGCCATCATCGGCTTCATCTCGCTCATGGGCATCACCACCCGCAACGGCATGCTGCTGATGAACCGCTACAACCGTCTACGCGACGAAGGCTACAGCCCGGTCGACCGCGTCATCACCGGCTCGTGCGACCGACTGCTGCCCATCGTCATGACAGCGCTGACATCGGCCCTTGCGCTGATACCGCTCGCTGTCAACGGCGACAAGCCCGGCAACGAGATTCAGTCGCCCATGGCTGTCGTCATCCTCGGCGGTCTTATCACGTCGACCATCCTGAATATGTTTGTCGTCCCGGCTATCTACCTAATAACAAACAAGGAACATGAAACAGAATAAATTCGGCGCCATATGCCTCGCCCTCGCGGCAGCCGCCACAGCCCATGCCGGCACAGGCGCCTACGACACCATAATCTCGCAAGTTGTCGATAACAACCTCGCCCTCAAGGCCGAGAAAGCCTCGCTCGAGAGCCGCGGCCTCGAAATCAAGGCCGAGAACAACCTCGCCGACCCCGAGGTCGGCTTCGAGCATCAGTGGGGAAAGGGCTCGCTCGGCAACAAATGGAACGTCACCGTCAGCCAGTCGTTTGACTGGCCCGGTGCCTACCGCGCCCGCAGCCGCGCCTCGCAGGAGGCCGAAAACGCCTTCGCCATGCTCTACCGCAGCAAGGAGAACGAGCTGAGGCTCAACACGCGCCGTCTGCTCATCGACATCACCTACTGCCTGCAGCGCCGCAAGCTTACAGAGACCATCAGCGACAACGTCAGCCGCCTGAACGAGCTGATTTCCAAGGCTTACGAACATGGTCAGGCCACCATCCTCGACCTCAGCAAAATCAAGCTTCAGCTCGCCGAAAGCCGCACGGCGCTCGAGACCATCGACAGCGAACTGGCCTCGCTGCGCGCCGACCTCATCGCCCTCAACGGCAATCAGAATGTGGCGATTGACGGCCTCGACAGCTACGACAGCGACCGGTTGCTGACCGAAGAGCAGTATCTCGAGACTATAGACCGCAGCGACGTCATGGCCGCCTCGCTCAGAGCCGAGCACGACTATCAGCTCGCCGGAGCCCGCGCCGCCCGCCTTGGCGCCTACCCCGGTTTCAGCCTCGGCTACGTCCATAACGTCGAGTTAGGTGAAAAATTCAACGGTTTCTCGGTCAGCGTCACCCTGCCCTTCTTCTCAAACCGTCATAAAAGCCAGAGCGCCCGACTCGCCGCCGAAGCAGCCGAACTCGCCGTCACCGACTACCGCATGTCGGCCCAGACGCGCATCGTCACCGACTTCGCCGCCGCGCGCCGCATCGAAAAACGCATCGACGCTTACGACGCCATCTTCGCCAACGACGTCGACTATCTCGCGCTACTGAAGAAGTCATACGACGGCGGACAGATAACCGTACTCGACTACCTCCTTGAAATCAACTATTTCACCGAGGCGCGCCTCAACTATCTCTCGCTCTGCCACGACTACCGCCTCCGCCTCGCCGACCTCAACCGATACATTACCACCGATTGAACCGGCTCTTATACCAACAAAAAAAGCGGGGTGCGCCCCGCTTTTTTTGTTTTATGATGGAGTAATTTCACATTTCATCAATTGAAAAATCGTCGACTGTCACGTCAAACTCAATCTTGTCAAGGACGTCAGGATTGTTGATTTCTATATTGTATATATAAGCATGGCCCGGTTTCCATTCCTTGACAGTTCCGGATGTTGTCGGATACACAATGCGTCCGTAAGGAGATTCGGCCACAAGCATATAATCGGGCGTCTTCGAGTTAGGCCACAGCTTGACTCCGGTCGCAGTGTCAAATATCTCGCAGTCAATCTGAATGAATGTACCCGTATAATCAGAACCTGTCAATTGTGTTTCGCCTAAAAGCTGAGGTATCGCGAAACTATAATTGAGGTTGTTTTCGGTGTAATCGGTCGGCACAGGTGTAAGAGTAACCGCTTCATCCTCACTTATAGCATAGAACAGAAGAGTTTTCCCCAATTTTTTGAATAGCGACCATGAACCGACAACATCAGGCGTCGATGCGAGCGTCGACTCTGTCGGGAAGTTAAAAGTACCCTGCAGATACAGGTTGCAAAGTGAGATATGGCCGACTTTGACAGAAATACGCTGATTGGAGCTGCTGAGCATCACACTGACCCGCGACAAGGCATGGCGGAAGTTCAGCAACACCGGCGCGGCCTGTTGTGTCACCTGCGTCTTCACTGAATACAGCAGGTCGACATTGCCGGGATTGAGGTAATCGGGTATGTTACCACCCTCCATTCCTTTGATATCGGGCGAATTCGTAATATCAGGGCTGAAAGCATAAAAGTTGATGGGATTCACGGGCCAATACGCCTCCGGCGAATATGTCCACGAACCTCCGTCACGAGTCACTTTCACTCCGTCCATAAGAGTCTCGCCCTCGGTAAAAGCATAGACTACAAACTCTTTCAATGTAGCGGTCGTGGTCGATGCGGCGCGGGAAGCATGCGGCGCGACAGCACTGAATGATATGACATTGCTACTGACCGGCGCATCGTTCTCTCTGTCACTGCAAGAAGCAAGTGCGCTTGCGGCGGCTATACCTATCACGCCGAGAATCTTCATTTTTGTTTTCATCATTTTTATAGTATTAATTCAATAATAGCGTTTTGCAACACAACATAAATCTCTATATAAAATAAACGCTCTTCAACTGTTTATGTTTATGATGACTGAAATCCAGCCGTCGACACCGACCTCGAAAGCCCCGGGATTATCGACCTGTTCCGATTGTTCAATTTTCAGACCGTGTATGATAACCTTCACATCCAGCGGATCTTCGGCTTCACGCACCAGAGCTGTCACATCAAACGAGTAACTGAACTTGCGGTTATCAGCAAGCAACACCACCAGTGTCAGCTTATTGTCAGTATCGGGAGTCACGGGTATGCCGAATGTTACAAAATCACCTTCTATAACCGAATCACCGTTTTTATGCGCGTCAGATATGACTGTCACAGGATAATTTTCCTTACCACCGGTGGCAAGATTTAACGCACCGGCCAGACCACTGAACGTGACGCCCATCGCCTTCACTCCGTCGAGATTCTCGACATCGTCTATGATAAAACTGTATCGTGCGGTCAGCTGCCTCTGCTGCAGAGTGAGGATAAAGTCTTTTGAATATCGACTTTGGCCGCCATCGGCAGAATAAGTCAGACCGGTATAATCGATTGCGACCCGGTCATAACTGCAGCCCCACATCATATCGGGGCATTTAACAAGCCGCTGGCCGCCGACGGGCTCACGACAGACCAAGTCGGTGTAAGCCGTATAGCCTCTGTAGCCTTCATCTTCTCTGAATCTTACATTATATGTATCGTCGTTAAAACTCAACACACTATAGCAACCGGGCGGCAGACTGACGCGGCCTCCTTCCTTACCGGGGAAATCAAAACGCCACGGCTCGCCGCCATCGGCCGCAAAAAACAGGCAGGCCATGCCTTCAGGTTCTGCGTTGACAGCCTGACTCCAGTCATTATCAACCGTAATCATCAATGTCGAAGGGCAATTATCGTAATCATATATACACGACGACAGCATCAGACTCAGAATGAGCATAGATTTTAGCGGATGTCGGCACGGATACATAATATGAATACTGATATTTTCATAAGAAAAACACTTGTAGACAAACAAGTGTTTTTCAATTGCGCAAAAAACAGCAACGCCTGCACATGCCGAAAGGCACACACAGGCGTTGTCTTAAGAATTTTAAACCGGTGGAATCAGCGCAGGCGGTTGTAGCTGTCAAGGAGCTTGCGGTCGCGGTTCATCATCGTGTAGGCGCCGAGAGCGAGGATAAAGGTCACCACGAGGAGCGTGACGCCGCCGAGTATGACGAGATGGGCGTCGGGCATGGCATAGTAGACGATGAAAATGCCTGTGACTATGGCGGCGACGAGCAACACCATCGACACGAGCGTCATGGTCATCTGACGCTTGAGGTCTTTATACATAAATATCGACAGGAACAGGACGATGCCGATGAGAATGCTGACAATCATAAGCACGGGGGCATCTTTGAGGTAAACGCCTTCGACCTGCTCGGCCGCGGCCGAAACCGTGGCGAAGGGTGTCGAACAGAAAATTGCCATAACAATTACCGCGAGAGCGAGCAAAACGGTCTGCCATCTTTGAATTACCATATATTTTAAGATTTTAATGAGTTAATAATCGCATCTATCATAAGTGGTTTGTATGTCACGTCGACGCCGGCCTCGGCAAGAAGTTCGGTGTCTTTGTCGAGACGACTCACGAGGTCTCTGACGCCGTCGGGCACGAGAGTGCAATAGCGCTTATAGCCTTCGACGGCACCGGCGATGTCGTTTTCGGCCCATGCCAGATGGGCGCGTCCGATGCAGTCTTCAGCCGTAGCCTCAGAGGCGAAGAGGCGGTCGTAACAGCGGCGGCTCTGCTCATATTCGCGCATAAGGAAGTATAGACCGGCGAGCGCGCGGGCGGGTTTGAGCGACGCTTCGTCGATAAATTCGGCTTTGAGGAAGCTGTTGACGGCTTTGTCATAGTCTTTTATCTTTGCGTAGAGATTGCCCTGTGTCATGGCGAGCTCAAACGACTGCGGGTCGAGTTTCTCGAGGCGGGCGCAGACGGCGAGCGCGCGGTCATACTGACCGAGGCAGCGCAGCACATAGATATATCGCCGCAGGGTCCAGCGGTTCGTGCCGTCGAGCAAGTCGCTCTGCTCATAGGCCAAGGCGGCGCGGTCGTAAAGGCCGAGGCGCTCATAGGCGTATCCGAGCTGACGGCTGCGGGCGGCCGACGGGTCGGCGGTTTCGTCGACAAGGGTCAGATAGTGTATCGCCTTGTCGTAGCACTGCAGCTTGATATACCGCGCGGCGAGCGACTCGAGCTCCTCAGGGTCGCTGAAATCTTCGGCGAGACGCGGGTTGTCGAGGACGTCGACGACGTTGGCAAAGGGGTTATAGAATTCGCCCTTGCGACGGAAGAGCTTGTAGAAGCGGTATATGCTGAGGATATAGTTGTTTGTCACGACTTTACGCTGGGCCGGCGGCAGCGTGGCCATCACACCGAGCGATTCGCTGAACTGGCGTGAATGTATGTCGAACTGTTTCATCATCATCTCGCGCTGTGCCGACGGCATCATCGACACTGACAGTATCATCGAATACTTGTCGCCGTCGCAGATATATGGCGCGCTGTCGATGAGCGTCGCGAAGGTGGCGTCTTTGGTGATGTCGTTGTCGCTCACGACAGTCAGGCCGGTGCGATAAGGCATAAACCAGTTGGCGACGTCGTTGAAGAACGGGAATTGCTTGAGATTGGCGAAAGTGGCGAGGAACACGTCGCTGCCCTGCTCCTGCATCTCGCCGAATTCTTTCAATGTGTCGCGCATTTTGCTGTCTGACAGCAGTTCAGCCAAGTCGGGATTGTCCTCGGGCGACATGGCGTCGGCGTCGAGCGACATCTCTTCGAGGCGCTCGCTTATATCCCGGCTCATCTTCTTTATCTTCGGCATTATCTCGTCGCGGAGGCGCGCCGATATGCGCTCGGTGTCGGCTGTCTTGACGAGCTCCTTGAATGTGATGGCGAGGTTTTCATACCATCCGGGCAACTCTCTGACTGCGGCGAGATGCTTGTCGAAGCTGTCTGAGAAGACAGCCTTGTCGTATTTCATCATGGCGATGACATAGCCGACCATGGCGCGCGACGACACGGAGGTCGAGTTATATTTATAGCCGTCGAGGAGCAGGTCGAAGCGGCGCTCGTCGAAGAATTCGAGCAGTCCGAGGGTAATGCCGCTGACAAAAAGCGCCTTGGCTTCGTCAGAGATGGCTTCGTCGTCGAGCATGGCGGCAATCGTGGCGGCATCGTCGGGGCTTAGCGGATAAGTGGTCCACAGGCGGTTGAAGATGTCTGTCTCGATCAGCTCGCTGCGGCGGCGCACCTCGCGGGTCGCCTCGGTGCCGTTTTCGATGGCCTTGAAGGGCGAGATGGCGTCGAGTGATTTCAAGTAGGCGGCATAGAGCGAGGCGAAAGTCTCGTCTTTGCGCACCGACAGGCTCCTGACTGTGTTGTAATAGAGCGTCGGAGTCTCAGGCAACGACAATGAGCGCACGAGCAAGTCCCTGACAGCAGTCGCGCTGCTGATGAGCGAGCGGTAGAGCGCGTCACGCCCCGGGTCGGCGACGCCATCGGCAAAATATTTAAGCAGATAGCTGTAGCTCTGGCGTATCGTGGCGACACGGTCGTTAAGCCGCCATTCGCCGGCCGATTCCGAGACATTCGTCAGCATGTCGAGCGCTTCGAGCAGTCGGCGGCTGTCGAGCGCCGCATCGAAATCACGTTTGAATTTATCTATCTCTTTGGCTGTCATTGGCTGTTGTTTGATTTCTTGTTTAATGCTTCAAATATAACGCTTAAAAGGCAAATTTTGTGCCAAAAATAGCTATCAATCTTCGACATAGTCGTCAAATCGCGATAAAACTGTCTCCCAGACCTCAGGCGCGAAGGCTTCGGTCGGCACGACAAGCCCCGGACGACGCTTTCGGGCGAACTGAAAAGTCACCGCCCGCGACGAGCGCGAGATGCCCCTGAACTCGCCCCAGTCGAAGAAGTCGGGAGCGAAGCGCGACGGGCTGTCTTCGTCGCGGCCGAGGTATTCGACGGTCAGTCCGCGGTCGTCGGCGACGAGTCGCTGCGGCTCCGAGAGCCTGACGGTCTCGGGAGCGAGTCCCTCTTTGAGCCACACCATCGTCAGCGCCATCGGGAAAACGATAAACACTAAAATGAGCGTCACATAGATGAAGCGTGTGTCGTAGCACGAGGCCACGACGAGCGCCGCAAGGGGCAGAACGACCGCCGCAAGGTGGCGCGTCAGCCATGAAAAGGCAATCCCGCGCATCACTCGCGCGGGATCACACTTATATTCATTGCTGATATATCGCATGGCTGTGACGGTTTGGGTCAGTCAACTTTGACGGGAGCGATATGACCGCTCTCGGGCTTCTTGATGCCGTCGCGCTCGAGCAGGGCGTCGATCGACGGCTCCTGTCCGCGGAAGCGGCGGTAGAGTTCGGCGGGATTCTCCGTGCCGCCGCGTTCGAGGATGTTCTTGCGGAACGAGTCAGCTGTAGCGCGGTCGAAGATGCCGTTCTCCTTGAACTTGGCGAAGGCGTCGGCATCGAGCACCTCGGCCCACTTATAGCTGTAGTAGCCTGCGGCATAACCGCCGGCGAAGATATGGCTGAACTGCGGCGAAGTCATAGCGCCCTCGACGGGAGCGAAGATGGCTACCTGCTCGATAGCCTTGTTCTCGAAGTCGGTGGCATCGGTGACGGGCTTATCTATGGTGTGCCATGCCATATCGAGGTAGCCGAACATCAGCTGGCGCATGCAGGCATAGGCGGCGCCGTAGCGCGAGGCTGCCACGAGGCGGTCGATCATCTCGGCGGGAATAGGCTCGCCGGTCTGATACTGGCGCGCGAAGCCGTCGAGGAATTCTTTCTCGGTCAGGTAGTTCTCGTTGAACTGCGAAGGCAGCTCGACGAAGTCGCGATAGACGTTGGTGCCGCTCAGCGACGCATACTTGGTGTTGGCGAGCAGGCCGTGGAGGGCGTGGCCGAACTCATGGAGGAAGGTTTCGACCTCATAGGGCGTCAGCAGCGACGGGGTGTCGCCGGTCGGCTTGGTGAAGTTCATCACGATAGAGATGTGAGGGCGCGAGTTCTCGCCTTCGGGCGTTACATACTGGCTCTTGAAGTCTGTCATCCATGCGCCGGGGCGTTTCGACGGACGCGGGAAGAAGTCGGTATAGATGACGCCGATATATTCGCCTTTGTCGTCAGTGACCTCGAATGCCTTGACGTCGGGATGATAGACCTCGATGTCGGGGTTTTCGGTGAATTTGAGGCCATAGAGCTTCGTGGCGAGGCCGAAGACGCCGGCGATTGTGTTGTTGAGCTCGAAGTAAGGACGCAACGACTCTTCGTCGAAAGCATATTTCGAAGCCTTGAGCTTGTTGGCATAATAAGAGTAATCCCAGGGCATTATCTCGACGGGATGACCCTCGAGCTTCGAGGCGAACTCGGTCAGCTCGGCCATCTCTTCCTTCAGAGCGGGAGCATAGGCCTCGCGCAGACGGTCGAGCAGGCTGTAGACGTTCTCGGGAGTCTGTGCCATTGTCTGCTGCAGTGAGTGCTTGGCGTAGTTGTCGCTGCCGAGGAGATTGGCGATTTCGAGTCGCAGCTCTGAGATGCGCTTGATGTTGTCGATGTTGCTGAACTCGCCCTTGGTGTTGCGCGAAGTGTAGAGCTTGTTCATCTTCTCGCGCAGGTCGCGACGGTCTGAATATTTCATGAAAGCCATATAGACGGGCTGGTCGAGCGTGAAGAGGTAGGCGTCGTCGCGGCCTTTCGCCTTGGCGGCTTCGGCAGCGGCGGCAATCGAGCTTTCGGGCAGACCGACGAGGTCGTCCTTAGTCAGCCATATCTCGTAGGTATTGAGTTCGCGGAGCACGTTCTGGCCGAAGCGGGTCGTCAGCTCAGACAGCTCGGCGCTGAGGTGTTTGAATTTCTCGCGGTCTTCGCCGACGAGGTTGGCGCCCGAGAGAGCGAACGAGTCATATGTGCGCTCGAGGAGCATCTTGTCTTCGGGTGTGAGATTGAGGCTCTCGCGCTTGTCCCAGACGGCTTTGACGCGCTTCCACAGGCCTTCGTTGAGGATTATCGAGGTCGAGTAGTCGCTGAGTTTGCCCGAGGCTTCGACGCTGATTTCCATCATCTCGTCGTCGCTGAGGGCCGAGAGCAGCGGGAAGAATGCATTGGTGCCCCGGTTGAGTGCTTCGCCGGCGCGCTCGAGTGCGACGATAGTGTTCTCGAAGGTTGGTTCTTCGCTCTGATTGACTATGTTGTCGATGTCGCGCTGAGCGAGCTCGATGCCGCTGTCGATGGCAGGCATCCACATCGAGTTGTCTATCTTTGAGAATGGTATCGTCCCCTTGACGGTGTCAAAGGGCTTTTCAAACATGTTTGTAGCTGATGTCATGATTGAAACAAATAAAAGTAATGGTAATAAAACTTTTTTCATTATGCTGATTTGGTTTATATAACACAAATTTACGACAAAAGCTGGTCACCGCCGGCAAACGCACCACTATTTAATTATTATTAACGGGCGCCACGCGCCGCGTTCGGATACAAAAAAAGCTGCGCCGTGGAGCGGCGCAGCTTTCAAAGGGAGTTATAGGGGGATTATAATCTGCTGTGGATTATTTGAGGTTGCTGTCCCACCATACGGGGATTACCCACATTGAGGGTGCATTCCACCAGTTCTTGCCTGTTTTTGCACCGACAAGATTGCAGAGATCAGTCGGGCAAGCGGCGTCGAGGTTAGCTGTGTTGTAGCGGTATTCGTGAGAAGAAACTTTCCAACGACGGGGATACTGACCTTCGGGAATGGTTGTCTTTGAGCTTACACCATATTCATAAGGCTTGTTCCATGCCAGGAAGACGTTGGGGTTGTAGTCGTAGCGACGCATATCGTTCCAGTTCTCCTGAGTAAACATCATGGCGATGTGTTTCTGAGTCATGATCTTACCGATGGTGAGGTCAGCTGATGTGCCGAGAGCGTTGTTGACGTAGTTGTTGATTTCTTCGTTTGTCATGGCCTTGAACGACGGGCAGCGGGCGAGCTTGCTGTCTTCGGCGAGCCACTGGTCAATCTTAGCTTTCATGAATTCCATGTGAGCCTTCACACCTTCTTTGTAGGCAGCTAATGCACCGGCTTTGTCACCCTTGTTGAAGAGGACCTCCGCACGGATGAAGCAAACCTCGTAGTATGTGCCGACCGGGCCGGGAGAAGAAGGACGGGTCATGAATGTACCTGACATGGCAGAAGCGTCGCCACCGCGGCCTTTCTGGTTGTCGAGATATATGAGGAGGTCAGTGCCGCCGTAGTAGCCTGTACCGCCGCAACGCTGCTGAACGTAGACTGTATCGCCGGGGTTCTGTTTGCTGTCGCAATAGAAGTGAGGAGCTTTGTTGGGGTCACCTTCAGGTACACCCCAAGATGTAGAATAAGGAGAACCCGAAATGCGGACGTTAGACTGCATGTCGAGACCTTTTGTACGGCGCCATGTCTCCGTTTCATCCCATGTAAGGCCTGCGGGAGTCTTACCGGGTGTGATGCCTGACTTAGCCCAGGGGAGGATGTGGTTTGCACGGGGGTCTTCGATAGTAGCACCGGCAAAGTGAGTGAGGTTATCCTCGACAGTCTTGGTGAAGTAGATGTTGCTGTTCATACCTACGCAAGAGTAGAGAGGACCGTAGTAAACCTGCTCGCCCCAGCCGAGGTTATCGGTAGAGCCGTCGGGCTGGTCGGTGTGGTTGATGACCATGCTCTCGGCGTTGCTCTTGTATGATTTGTCAAGGGCAGCGAGGATAGCGTCGGCATCATAAACGAACGATTCGTTCTCGAGATTGAATGTGCCTGCACCTTTCTTTGTGAGCTTCAGAATCTGACGGGCTTTCATGAGGTTACCGAACTTAACCCATTTGCTGACGTCGCCACCGCCCCAATAGTCATTGGCAGCGAGTGAAGAAGCGCCGGGAGCCTGTTCGCGGGCGAGGAGTTCGAGACCCTGCTCGATCTGCTCCATGATATAGCGGTACATCTCTTTGCCGTTGCTGTAGACGGGGGTCACGTTAGTGCCGAGAGCGTCGTAGCAAGGCATTTCGCCGTGGAGGTCGTTCATCATCGTCATGCCGTAGGCAAGGAGGAGATGGCCGACACCGGCATAGTGGTATGCGCCGTGAGCCATGGCGTCGTCGATCATGGGCTTGATGTTACAAGCAGCACCGACAAACCACCACTGGTAGACAGTTGTCGAACGCCATTCGGTCATCGTCCACTGGGCGAAGCAACCCTGGTTGTTCGTACGCGAGTTCTGGGTGATGTCGCCTGTCAAGTAAGCGATGGGCTGACCACCGATATAGTAGGCGTGGTTGGTATAGAACTCAATGTGTGCAAGACGTTTGTCGTAGGGAGCGGCAGCGTCGGTTGCAGTATTGGGGTCGTTGTTGACATCGAGCCAATCAGAGCAAGATGTCATCAGCATAAGAGCTGCACCGGCCGCCAGTATTGATTTATTTAGTTTCATAATCTTAAATCGAATTATTCTTTATAACTGTTTTTAGAATGTCAGGTTGACACCGAAAGTGAAGCCTGCTGTCGAGGGAACACCGCAATAGTCGAAACCGACAGATGAAGAACCGCCGACACCTGCGCCTGAAGCAGCTGCTTCGGGATCGCCGTCATAGTTGGTGAAGAGCAGGAGGTTGGTAGCTGTTGCGCTGATGACAGCACGTTTGAAGGCCTTTGTCTTCTCGAGCCAGTTCTGGGGCAGATCCCATGAGAGAGAGATGCTGCGCAGACGGAGGCTGCGAACCTTGGTCAGGTAGTTGCGTGTATCGTTAGAATACGGGCCCTGATAGTACTGTTTGATGATGTTGTAACCGAGTTTATAGGTACCGTTCTGGTTGTAGACCTTACCGGGCTCGATGACATATTCGCGGGGCTGGTAAACGGGATTGTTGGCTGTGCCTACGTTCTCGACACCCTTGATGGTGAGGGTTTCCTGACGCCATTTGGCTGATTCTTCAGAAGTACCCCACTGGTCCATTGCCCACTGTGTGCCGTTGAATACATCGCCGCCGTTGCGGAACTCCCAGAGCATATTGAACGTGAAGTTCTTGTAGCGCAGGGTGTTGTTCCAACCGCCGGTGAACTTGGGTTCGCGGTTACCAACTTCGTAAGTTGTACCGTCGGTCAGAGGCATCATGTCTTTGTTGAGGATAGTCTGGCCCAGGTAGGGATCGATGTTGGGATTGTCAACAGGATTGCCGTTTTCATCTTTCTGTTTTACAACAACCTGATGACGGTTACCGGCGATAGCCATGAAGTTGCCGCCCGAGAAAGAGGCTGCCTTGGCTGTGCCATACTGTACGTCGGTTACATACATGATATCCATGCCTTCGAGGAGGCCTTCGAGTTTACCGCGGTTGCCGGCGATGTTGATACCGGTTTCCCATGTCCAGTCTTTTGTCTGGATAGGTGTGCCGCTGATAGAGAGCTCCATACCTTTGTTGCGTACATTACCTGCGTTGAACGAGCAGAAGATGTAGCCGGTCGACTGTGGACCGCGGGGCGAGAGAATCTGGTTTTCAGAGTCGTTGGTATAGTAAGCATAGTCCATACGCAGACGGCTGTTGAAGAAGTGGAGTTCGAGACCGATTTCGGTCGATTTTGTCATCTCGGGTTTGAGATAGGGGTTACCACGGGTCCAGCTGTTGCCGAGCGATACGAGGCCGTTGAGATATGAACCGACGGGCCAGAGTGATGTGTTGGTTGCGTAGGGAGCGGTGTCCTTACCTACCTTAGCCCAAGATGCGCGGATCTTACCGAAGTTGAAGACGCTGTTGTTGTCCATGACGCCGAGATCCTGGAGGATGTTGGTGAAGACGACAGCACCGCTGTAAGAGGGATAGAAGTAGCTGCGGTTTTCTTTAGGCAGAGTAGATGTCCAGTCGTTACGAGCTGTGACGGTTACGAAGACTGTGCTCTTCCAGTCGGCACGGAACTCACCGTAGACACCGACGAGGCGTTTGCGGTAGATGTTGTGCTGGAACTTCTTATGGTTTTCGTCAGTATTGCCATATGAGAAGAAGTCGGGAACCTGGAAGCCATAGGCCATGCGGTAGTCGCTGATGGTCTTGGTGTTGTCGGTTGTCATACCTGCGAGGAGGTTGAAGCCGAAGTCGCCGAAGCTCTTGTTGAAGTTGGTCATCAAGTTGGTGTTGATGTAGTTGTAGCGGGTTGTGTTGTCAGACATCATACCGTCCTGCCATTCCTGCTTGACGACGCCGCCTGCGTGGATGCGTTTCGAGTAGTCGGTTGTATATTTATCGATACCCATGCGGTAGCTGATCCACCACCAGTCGAAGATATCGGCCTTGACGCTGAAGTTGCCGGTGAAGCGCGAGGTCTTGTCGTAGATATCGTTCTTGTTGATGATCCAGTAGGGGTTGTCAGTTTCGTCCCACGGTTCGAGACGGTCGCCGAACATGCGGTAGCGTGTGCCGTCTTCGTTGAGATAATGTCTCATGTCGTCAGTTGTACCGTAGGTGTAGATACGGTGCATGGCGCCGTTGCCGCTTGAGCCGTAGAGACCGCCTGATGTGAGGGCTTTCTCGGTGCGGTTTTCAGAGTAGGCGGCATTGGCGGAGAAAGTCAGCATTCTCCATTTCTGCTCGCCGTTGAAGCGGAAGGTTGTTTTCTTGTAACCTGTGCCGGGAACGACACCGTCCTGGTCGTAGTAAGAACCCGAGAGGTAGAAGTTACCGTTCTCGTTACCACCTGCTACACTGACGTTGGTATCCCAGATGTTGCCGTGCTGGAAGAAGTCTTCGATGTTGTTGTCGTAGATCTTGTCGCCGGCAGCATATTTTTCGCCCCAAGAATTGTACGAGAAGTCATCGTAGTAGTAGTCTTTGTATGACTTGTCGTCGTTGTAGGTCTCCTGGAGGAAGCCGCGTTTGAAGGTCTTCTGTGCTTTGGGGAGATCTTTCACCCACGAAGTGGTGTAGCGGGCCGAGAGGTTGACCTCGACGCGGCCGGCTTTACCCTTCTTGGTAGTGATGAGGATCACACCGTTTGCAGCGCGAGAACCGTAGAGCGCAGCAGCGGCCGGACCCTTGAGGATCGACATATTCTCGATATCCTCGGGGTTGATATCCATAAGACGGTTGGTCGATGTCGTCGATGAGTTTGTCGAGCCGTCGAAAGCAGAGTTACCGCCGACAGCCGACGAGTTATCGTAGATGACACCATCGACAACAATCAGAGGCTGGTTGTCGACACCCTCGGCAGCCGATGTAGCACCACGGAGCACAATCTGAGCGCCTGAACCGGCAGCGCCGCTTGACTGTGTGATGTTGACACCTGCAACCTTACCCGAAAGTGAGTTAAGGGGGTTAGCGGTCTTGATTTTCATGAGCTCGTCGGCGCTGACTTCGTCGAGAGCGTAACCAAGTGATTTTTTATCTTTTTTGATACCGAATGCTGTTACAACGACTTCGTCGAGATTGCTTGCCGTGGGCTGCATGGCAATCTGAAGAGCCTGTCCTTTATATACAGCTGTAATGGGTTTGTAGCCAACGTAGTTGAAACGCAGTTCCGCGCCCGATTTAGCGGCAATGCGGAATTTACCATCAACGTCTGTAGTCTGGCCGCCTTTCTGGCCTTTCACTGTAACTGAAACACCCACCATGGGTTCGCCGTTTTCATCTACGACAGTACCTGTGGCTGTTCCCGTCTGTTGTGACACCTGACTGCCGGGCATAGCACCCGGGGTGTTAGAGCCACTCATTGTCTGAGGTGCCCAACCTGCAAGCGTCGCGACTGCAAGAAATAATAATTGTTTTTTCATTTGATTTGATAATTAATTTGTCTTAATTTTCAAGGTATTTTATTTGTGGTTCTCTGTTTTTACAATAGAATTTAATGCAAATGACTGTGATTTTTTGCTACATTTTTTTAATTAATACGGTTAAAATTTAATAACTGTGCATAGCTTTTGGGGCGTCTGCTTCTGCTTCGAGACCCCCGTTGTAGGGTCAATTGTTTCTTTTGCCTTCTTTTTTCAGTGCTAAAGTTATAACACAAATTTTTAAAAATAACCTAATCAACAGTTAAATAACGTTAACCACTCTATAATACTTACAG
>CALZQD010000011.1 GCA_945828175.1 uncultured Bacteroidales bacterium
GATTCCTCTACGTCTCGTGGGCTCGGAGATGTGTATAAGAGACAGGACTTATTGTGTATGGCCTAATAATATTTATTTCGACCCTATTATTAAATCTGGCATATGCTATTTATGTGCATAAAACGCTTGGAACCTATAGATTGAGTTTTCACCCTGATAAACAACTTATAAAGCCGATGCTATCTTTTTCAGGATGGGATTTATATGGGAATTTTTGTGTAACTGCCCGAACTCAAGGAATAAATATATTGCTAAATATGTTTTTCGGTGTTATTGTTAATGCTGCTTCTGCCATAGCAACGCAAATTCAGGGTGTGTTGCTTACTTTTGGCAGTAATGTCGTTTTGGCGTTTAAACCTCAGTTGATACAACAATATTCAAAACAAAACATTGCCGAAATGCAAAAATTGGCAGAAGAATCAACACGACTTTCAATGCTTCTTTTTGGATTAGTGGCTATTCCCGTTGTGATTGAAATGCCTTATATATTACACTTATGGCTGTCAGATGTTCCAGCTTATACGGTCTCATTGACAAGAATAACAGTTTTAGCAGGTTTCTTTGTGTTTATAAATTCTATTATCAATATTTTAATACAAGCAACTGGCGATATAAAGGCGTTATCTTTCATTTCTGGTTCATTTATTTTAATGGCATTACCAGTTGCGTACATTGTACTTAAAATATTCAATACGCCTGATAGTGCCTATATATTGCTTATGATTTTTGCTGCCATTTTACCCGCAATAAGTTTTATTATTCTGAAAAGACAGATTCCAAAGTTTAATATTAAAAGTTATTTATTTCAAGGCTTTTGTAAAGCCTTGTTAGGCTTATTTTGTAGCTGTTTATTAATATCAATGTTAGTATATGCTATGGACGAATCTTTAGCAAGATTGATAATGGTATGTATAGTCTCTTTGGCGGTATGTGGAGTTGGAGTTATAAAAAACATTGGAGGTAATAATAAATTTAATACCTTATGCAAGATCAGGAAGTAAAACCATTAGTGAGCATAATTGTTCCTGTATATAATGTAGAATTATATATAGGGGAATGTATTGCCAGTTTGACAAATCAGACATATAGCAATATTGAAATAATTTTAGTTGATGATGGAAGTAAAGATAAAAGCGGCTTAATATGTGATGATTATGCTGGGAAAGATGAGCGGATAAAAGTCATTCATATTCAAAATAGTGGTGTTAGCCATGCGAGAAATACCGGTATAGAGGCAGCAAATGGAGAGTGGATTACATTTGTTGATTCAGATGATACTATTGATAATGAAACATTAACAAAGTCCATAAGCTATATAAAAAGGCATCTAAATGAAATAGATGTGCTTCAGTTTGGTAGTACAGAATCTCAATTAGAATTCAATTATTCTACAAAACAAGAGGCAATTAATAGCCATAAACTTCGTAAGAATGCGTGTGCGTCATTGTACAGAGCTTCAATAATCAAAACTAATAACATACGCTTTATTGAAGGGTTAAGACTTGGTGAAGACCAGTTGTTTAATTATAGCGTGGTGCATCATAGTAGATTCTGTCAGCGAATACCAGATAATTTTTATCATTATCGCCGCATAGAGACATCATCAACTTTTAACCCTTCGGCCGATGCATTGATAAGAACGCTAAAGGAAATCGCCAATTTCCCATATATCAATGAATTTGGGTATTATATAGGCTTATTGTATGTTGGGCACATACTTCAGTTCGTTAGGGTTACTGATGGTCGTGACGATCGGCGTTTTACGGCACTTATAAATAAAAAAGTTATCAGAGGGCCATACCCGAAGAATTGGAGTAGAATAGACTGTTTGACAGCATTAATGAGTCGTTTCTCCCCCTACATAGCCACAAAGAGCTTAAGAGTAGTTCTCACTATCTATAAATTGCTTCACAGATGAAAAAACTATATTTTGTCGTTCAACATTTCAGGGGTGGCGGTGCTGAAAGGGTTGCGTCGGTATTGATAAATGAACTATCATCTCGAGGTTACGATATAATTGTAGAAGCTGATTTTAGTAAAGGCCAAACTTATTTAACGTGAGTTCGATATAAGAATTCGATAATTCAACAATGATTCAACGCCGTTGAGAGTATGCAAACATCAGCGCATACTTATACATAAGACTTTCAAAGGTATAGCCCGGCGGGGCAAGTGCTCGATGGGATGGTTCTTCGGCTTTAAGCTGCATCTGATCATCAATGACAAAGGTGGGATTCTTAACTTTATGTTCACTCAGGGCAATGTCGATGACCGTGAGCCACTGTATTCAGAGTCATTTATTGAAAACGTCAGGGGCAAACTCTGTGGAGATAAAGGATATATCGGCAAGCAACTGTTTGAGTTCCTGTTCATGAACGGTATTCAGATTATCACAAAAGTCAAGAACAACATGAGGAACTCGCTGATGTCTGTCTCCGATAAGATCATGCTTCGCAAAAGAGCTTTGGTCGAGTCTGTTAATGACGAACTTAAAAACATCGCTCAAATAGAACACTCAAGACATCGGTCTTTCGCAAATTTCATAACAAATGCCCTGAGTGCCATTGCTGCATACTGCTTCTTCCCGAAGAAACCCTCTATATCACTGGAGTTTGTTCATGACAATCAGCTGACCTTGTTCTGATGGCTTATATCGAACTCACGTTATTTATTGCCGGATAATGTGACAAAAATTCAAACTTTCTTAAAACAGCCCGGTAAAAATGCAGTTCAAGTGATGGTATATTTCATCCAACGGCTAATAAACAGAAGAAAGAAAATTAAGAAGTACTCTCCTGACGTAGTTATATCATTCTTGCCGCGTACTTTTTTTGAAACGAAATTATCTTGTTGTGGGTTACACAAAAAGCACATAGTGTCTGACCATACATCAATGGATAGAAAAATCGGGCGACTTGATGATTATATTCGGCATAATTTCTATAATAAGGCAGATTACTCGACCATTCTAACACAAAAGGACGCCAGTTTAGTCAAAGGTAAATTAAAAAATTCGGTTGTAGTTTATAATCCATTGACGTTTAAGCCTATTGACGCTGAACATATTGGTGAGAGGGAAAATATAATATTATGTGTAGGCCGAGTAAATCAATGGGATATAAAAGGTTATGATCGGATATGTGAAATCTGGCGAGAAATAAGCCCGCAATATCCCGTCTGGAAATTATGCTTTGTAGGTGAAGCTTCGGACGCTACCAAGAGTCGATTGATTGCTATATCCGGCAAAAAAAATGCAGAACGGATTATTTTTTACGGTCAACAATCCGATGTCAAAACATTCTATCGCCGCGCCGCTATTTTTGCGCTACCTTCAAGAGTTGAGGGTTTCCCGATGGCACTTGCAGAGGCTATGTCTCAGGGTTGCGCCTGTGTTGCGTTTAGTATTAAAGGAGCGATTGATGAGATTATTAATGATGGGCAAGATGGATATATAATTGCCGACGGTAATTTATCAGATTTCAGGAATAAACTGGGTTTGCTTATGTCAGACGGAGTAATTCGTAAAACATTAGCAGAAAATGCAGTTGCAAATATTAAAAGATTTGATAGTGTAAATTACGCAGACAGATGGGTCGAATTGATAGAGCATTGACACGCGAATTTGGCGTAGGCCTAATCAACGTCAATATGTTGACAGCCTTAGCCTCTGTAGTTGTAGCAGTAGGCGTTAAAAATATATTTGAGATAAATATCAATCAATATATTCTGGTTTTTATTGCTGCGGCGATTATGCCTTTTTTAAGCTATCGGCAGTTGTTATGTTACGGTGTGTCAATTATTCCATTTGCAGAGGGAATGAACAGTGTCATTTTGTGGATGTTATTTGCATCTCTCATCTACAAATGCCCGCAGTCTATCAAATTTAACAAGATGATTTATGCGTTGTTGCTTCTGTTGATAGAATTTATTAATTTATTGATATTTGATGGAACAGCCGACTACAAGCTCTTTTTCTTCTACTCGTCATATCTATTATTGTTCTTCTATATTACTTTTCTGGATATCAATAGTAAACAGGCAAAAGGGATGCTGATGATGTATTTGCTCGGATTAGCATCATTATGTTTGATCATTGTTGCACGTATTCAATATACGATGTCTCTCGAAGAGTTTATTACGGCTCATGGCCGAATTGGATTTGCTGAGATAGAATCGAATGATGAAACAGGATATTTAAATATTAATCCTAATAGTTTAGGCTATTATTCAATAGTTGGATTGTCGATGTTGCTGGCCACAATTAAATATTACAATATTTCTTATGTGTGGAAAATCACGTTAGGTATTTCATTTGTCATTGCTGGGGCGTTGACGGTTTCAAGAACATGGATTATTATTTTGGTGTTATGTCTCGTTTGGTTCTTTCTCCAAAATTCAACAAAAATAAAATATTGGATAGGTTTGTTAATTACTTTATTTGTAATTATTCAGTTCGATTTGCTTCCTCATGATATTGTCGATTCTTTTGAAGAGCGATTTCACGAAAAAACCATGGCAACCGGCGGTGGTCGCTCATTGATTTTTGAGCAGTATAATGATTATATGGCCAAACATATCGAGAAATTACCGTTTGGCGTTGGTACACTTGTGATAAACGAAGTTGTTAAAGCAAGTCATTCACCACATAATGGTACACAGCAAATTATTGTAGGTTGTGGAATCCTTGGATTTCTCATTTTCTTCGCTGCAGCATGTAGATTTTATCGAAAATATATTCAGTCCCAATCAGACCCAATAATAATGTTTATGCCTTTCATCGCGGCATCTTTATTCCTTCAATCCATACAGTTTTTGAGTCCTTTTTCTCTCATCTTACCGCTTGCTATGACAACACTTCCCTTTAAAATCAAAGGGAATGTTTATCAACACAAATAGAATAAATCTCTAATTAAATGAAACTTATTTTCGTTACCGAAAATCTTGGGTCAGGGGGCGCCGAGCGGCAGTTGACCGGATTAGCCGCTTTGCTGTCGGCGAAAGGTCATCAATGTATGGTTGTGACTTGGGTCGATAAGAATTTCTATGCTTCATATTTGGCTGAGAATAATGTGCGGCATATCCTTTTGCGGCCAAAAGGGCGCTTTGACCGTGTCAGAAAGCTTGCTTCAATATTTCGGCGTGAACGTCCAGATGCGGTTATTTCATTTTTGCCAATGGCAAATGAGACAGCGGCTTTGGCGTCGTTGCTTGCGCCCGTAAAGCTGATTGTCTCAGAGCGTTCGTTTACAACAAACTGGGGCTGGCGTCGTCGGCTGACAAACTTGCTTTATCGTCGTGCAGCCTACGTCGTGGCAAACTCAAATAACGAGGCTCAGAATATTCGCGCGCATTGCCCGAAACTCGCCTCACGAACTTTGGCTATTCCAAACTATGTTGATATCGAGCGATTTTCGATGACTGCGTCAAAAGTTCGCGACGAAAGCCGAACGATATCGTTTGTCGGGGTCGGACGAGTAATCCCATCGAAGAATATACTTAATCTCTTGAAAGCATTGGCTAAAGTTAAAAATCAGGGCATCGTATTTACGTTTAACTGGTATGGAGATACATATGACAAAGACTATCTTGCTGAGGTCAATCGTCAGATTGCAGACCTGCAATTAGAAGATGTTTTTAAGTTGCGTGGTGAGTGTAAGGCGATTGAAGAAGCATATCGCCGCGCCGATATCATGTGTATGCCATCGACACTCGAGGGTTATCCTAATGTTTTGGTCGAGGCAATGGCCTCGGGACTGCCGGTTGTAGTCTCAAACGTCTGCGAGCATCCTCACATTATTAAAGACGGTATAAACGGTTTTCTCTTTGATCCGAATGACGTCGATGCAATAGCCGCGGCGCTTATTAAGGTGACAAAACTTAATTCGGACCAACTTGCAGCTATGTCGCGGGCCAATCAAAGTAAAGTAATAAACAATAATTCAGTCCATATTTTTATCAATAAATATCTTGAAATTATTCTGAACTAAACACATACTATATATTTTAGGTCATGAGAAAAAAAAGAATTCTTGTATACGGTTGTTTTGGTTATTTTAATAATCAGCTTGATGGCCAAACAATTAAAACTAGAGCTATATATGATTTGTTATGTGAACGTTATGATGGAAAAGTGAGTTATTGTGACAGTCTTGAATTTGGCAGTAATAAGAAAGTGATGTTTAAGTTTCTTAAAGAACTGCTAAATTGTTCGCATTTAGTATTTATAGGTGCAGGTAATAGTTTACGATATGTTTTTCCATTGGTCTTTATATTATCTAAGATCTTAAATTTTAAAATAACAGATGTTGTCGTAGGTGGATGGCTAAATGAGAAGTTGGTAAAATGGCCAATTCATCGTTGGATGTTCAAACGCATTAATGGAATTCTTACGCAGAACAACGATCTTGTGATTCAGCTTGCAACTGAGTGTAGAGTCATCGGAGCGGAAAGAATGGTAAATTTTCGTGAAGAAGTGCCGTATGAGCCACCTGTTCATGAACAGGGCAAACTTAAACTTGTATATATGGCTCGCATTCACAAGATGAAAGGTCTGGATTCTATTGCGACTTTGGCTAATTATATATCAACAAAGGATCTCAAAAACTCGGTCAGTATAGATTTTTACGGCCAGATTCATGAGCCTGATAGAGACTTTTTTTTTAATAATTTGGTTGATGCTTACCCATTTATACAATACAAGGGGCATCTCGCGCCGAAAAATATTGTAGCAACATTGCATAAATACGATACAATGCTACTTCCAACGCATTATTACACAGAGGGTTTTCCTGGCTCAATATTGGATGCGTATCGGTCAGGCTTGCCAGTTATAGTTACCAAGTGGAAGTACGCAGAAGAATTTGTAACCGATGGCAAAACGGGCTATATAATACCATTCGAAAATTGTGAAACTCGATTGTGTGATGTCGTAGAAATGTTATCATGCAACGAAGATTGTCTCAATTCATTGAAATATAGTTCATATCAAGAGAGTCTCAAATATACTCCAACCAAAGCATGGGAGGTAATGGAAAAATATTTAAAATAATATATAACTATGGCACGAAGCCGTTCTATAAAATTTATTATTACAGTTAACCGACAACTCGGGAAACTATGGGAATTCGGTTTAAGATTAGTTTACGATTCTCAGTATAGAAAATTATATAGGAATACTCTTAAACAATTCCCCAAACTGCGCTTTTCAAGAAAAGAAATTGAGGCATATAAAAAAAAATGGGGTGTTTTAGGACATGTCAACCCAATTCATTATAAACTTTTTTCGCACCATATTGGCAAAAATATAGATATTGTACCTGAAGATTTAAGTCATCGAGTTATAGAGTCGATATTGAATCCGACCAAATTCAGAGCTCCCTTTGAGGACAAAAATATGTTTGATAAAATATTGGGTAAAGAAATGACCCCACAAACAATTATGCGATCAATTGAGGGCTATTTATATGATGATAACTATAAAGCAATTCCTAATTTTACAGATTCGGACTTAAAAAATCTGATTACTAACAATAAACGGGTTGTTGCAAAAGCAACACTTGAAAGTTGTTCAGGTGATGATGTGTTGATTTTTGAAAATAAGTCAAATGGCATTTGGACTGTTCTAGGAGGACAATCATATGAACTATCAATCGATATTTTGAATAAACGTTTGGGTAAAAATTGGATTGTTCAAGAGTATTTGGAACAACATGAATTCATGAATCGGTTATGTCCTACATCTGTTAATACTCTGCGCATGCTTGTCTATAGATCTGTGAGCGATAACGAAGTGCACTTGCTGCACACTGGAGTTAGAATTGGTCATAGTGGTTCTATTCTAGATAATTCTCACCAAGGTGGCCTTTATGTGGCTTTAAATAAAGATGGGCATTTTAATAATTATCTGACGGATCAATTTTGCGTAAGGTTTACAAAACATAATGGGCTTGATTTCTCTAAAGCAGATATGAGAATGCCCTATTGGGAGAACATTGTAGAATTTGCAAAGGAGGTTGGCCGAAGAATACCATATCATCGCTGTCTTAATCTTGATGTGATGCTAAGAAAAAATGGTATGCCTGTGTTAATAGAATTCAATATTGGTACAATGAGTACCTGGTTATTCCAACCCAATTCAGGAAGTTGTTTCGGTGAGTTTACTGATGAAATTATCGAATATTGTCGGTTGCATAAAAACGAAATTGTTAGCCGTTATTTATATGTTTAAACGATGAATATTTCTACAAATAAAACGATGTCTGCGGTTTGCTGGCCGCTGATTAAGTTGTGTGAATGGATGGGGCGCAATACGCCGGTTTTGCTTGTAAAAATAAGGTTTTATGCTAAGTTTAAACGCTTGCCGCAGCTAAGTAATCCACAAGACTTAAATGAAAAAATCTTATGGCAGAAGCTTTATGCTGATACGACGCGTTGGACTGTGCTTGCCGACAAGTATGTGGTACGAAGCTATGTAGAACAATTAGGACTTGGCAATTATTTAGTCGGTTTCTATGGGAAATGGGATAACGCCGATGATGTCGATTTTAATGAATTGCCACGGTCTGTAATTTTCAAGGTCAATAATGGCGATGGTAAAGGAACTAATCTGATTGTAAGGGATGTCGCTAACGCCAATCATGATAAACTCAGAGCGATTTTCAGAAAATGGCTGATGAGAAAACATATTGGTGAACTTGCAGCGGAACCTCATTACAAAGGCATGAAGCCATGTATTATTGCAGAGGAGGTGTTGAAGCTCCCAGAGGGAGCGCATTCGCTGACTGACTATAAGATATGGTGTATAAATGGCAAGCCGCTTTATATCTGGACCTGCAGTGACCGTGATGAAGATGGCGGCGGAGCTGATGTTATGACTTATGACCTTGACTGGAATGCTCATCCTGAATATTGTGTCTTTACGTCGGAGTATCGCCACGGCAGTCTGTTGCCTAAACCAAAAAATCTTGATGAGATGCTTGATGTGGCGCGCAGATTGAGCGACGGTTTCCCGATACTCAGAGTCGATTTGTATAATATCGATGGCCGCATTTATTTCGGCGAACTCACATTTACATCTCAGGGAGGTATGATGGATTTTTATACGCAAGAATTTCTATACATGCTTGGCGAAAAGGCCAATTTATCAGGAATAAAAAAAGTCAGATAATATGCTATCTGTAATTTGTCCGATATATAATGAAGAGAAGTATATCGGGGCTTGCATTGAGTCGATATTGGCTCAGGATTATCCGAAAGATAATCTTGAGGTGATTTTTGCCGACGGTATGTCGACCGACCGTACGCGCGAGATTGTTGCCGGATATACGGCGCGTTATCCCTGGATCAGATTAATCGATAATCCCGACCGAATAGTGCCGCCGGCTCTCAATGCTGCAATCAAGGCTTCGAAAGGCGACATCATCATGCGTCTTGATGCCCACGCCGAATATCCTACAAATTATTTTAAAGCTCTGACAGAGGCTCTGTCTGAGTTAAAGGCTGACAATGTAGGCGCTGTGTGCGTAACGTTGCCCGCTAACGGCACTTCTGCGGCGCGAGCTATCGCCGCGGTGCTGAGTAGTAAGTTTGGTATGGGTAATTCAGCGTTTAGGGTTGGTGCAAAGACGGTGACTCAGGTCGATACTGTTCCTTTCGGATGTTGGCCGCGAGAAGTTTTTGACCGCATAGGTTTGTTTGACCTCGACCTTGTGCGCAATCAGGACGATGAATTCAATGGTCGTCTGACTAAAGCCGGTGGCAAGATATATCTTTTGCCTGATGTTGAGGTGAAGTATTTTGCCCGTGATAAAGTGTCGAAGGTTGCAAGAATGTTTTATCAATATGGTCTCTTCAAGCCTTTGGTAAATAAAAAGTTAGGTTCTCCGGCGACTTTGAGGCAATTCGTGCCTCTGATGTTGGTGGTAGGCCTTGTCGCAGGCGCACTGATTTCACTTCTTTGGCATCCGTTTGCATGGGTTTATATCGCAGGTATAGTGCTGTATCTGCTTATGGCTCTGATGTTCTCGTTGCGCTCGAGCCGAGACTGGAGGCAGGTAATAATCCAAATTGCGACATATGTGACGGTTCACATAAGCTATGGATGCGGTTATCTTATGGGATTGTGGAAGCTTCTGACGCATAAATCTTTTAACGCGAACAATAATCGATAACTCAAGATAAAATATTAACTATGAACGTCAAACGCAATATACCTTTCTCGCCGCCGGATATGTCGGAGGCTGAGATTGAGGAAGTGGCCGAGGCCATGAAGTCGGGCTGGATTACGACTGGTCCGAAAACCAAGGAGTTTGAACATCTGATTTCGCTGTGCTGCCAGACAGCGCGCACCGATGCCGATGGCAAGCCGCTGCACACGACGGCATGCCTCAATTCGGCGACAGCGTGCATGGAGCTGGCGCTTCGTGTCCTCGGCATCGGCGAGGGCGACGAGGTCATCGTGCCGGCCTATACCTATACGGCCACGGCAAGCTCGGTCTGCCATGTGGGCGCGCGTCCGGTGATGGTCGACTGTGCCCCGGGCTCGTTCGAGATGGACTATGACAAGCTCGCTGAGGCTATCACAGAGCGCACCAAGGCGGTGATGCCTGTCGATCTGGCGGGCATCGTGGCCGACTACGACAAAGTCTTTGCCGCCGTCGAGTCGAAGAAGCATCTTTTCAGGCCGTCGAACGACATCCAGCGCGCCATCGGCCGTTGCGCCGTCATAGCCGACGCCGCTCACGCTTTCGGCGCGATGTGGCATGGCCGCATGTGCGGCGAGATTGCCGATTTCACATCGTTCTCGTTCCACGCGGTCAAGAATCTGACAACCGCCGAGGGTGGTGCCCTGACATGGCGGCCAATCGAGGGTATCGACGACGAGGCAATATACCACCAGCTGCAGCTGCTGAGCCTCCATGGTCAGAATAAGGATGCTCTTGCGAAGACGCGTCTCGGCGCCTGGGAGTATGACATCATCGGCACATGGTATAAGTGTAATATGACTGACATCATGGCCGGCATCGGACTGGCGCAGCTCAAGCGCTATCCCGAGATGCTGCGTCGCCGCCGTCAGCTGATCGAGAAATATAATGTCGCCCTTGCGCCGTATGCCGTTACGGTTCTCGACCATTACGGCAACGACCATTCGTCGAGCGGCCACCTTTATCTCGTGCGCCTCGATAGCGCCACGGCCGAGCAACGCAACGACGTGATTGTCAGGATGGCCGAGCGCGGTATAGCCTGCAACGTCCACTACAAGCCGCTGCCGATGATGACCGCCTACAAGGCCCTGGGCTACGACATCAAGGATTATCCAAACGCCTATGCCCAGTATCAGAACGAGGTGACACTGCCGCTGCACACGCGCCTCAGTGACGACGACGTCGACTATATCCTCGACAACTTCATAAACATAATCACGAAGCTTTGAAACGTATCTTCGACATCGTAGCGAGCGGAGCCGGACTCGTTGTGCTGAGCCCGCTGTTTGCAGCCCTCGCCGTTTGGATAAAGGCCGACTCACGAGGCCCGGTATTCTACCGTCAGACGAGGGTAGGGCGTGGCAACAAAGACTTCCGACTATATAAATTCCGTTCGATGCGTCCCGACAGCGACAAACTCGGACTCATTACCGTCGGCGGCCGTGACCCGCGCGTCACCCGTTCGGGCTACTATATCCGCAAATATAAGCTCGACGAGTTGCCGCAGTTGATTAACGTCTTCGTCGGCGACATGAGCCTCGTCGGCCCGCGCCCCGAGGTGCGAAAATATGTCGACATGTATACACCCGAGCAGCTTCACGTCCTCGACGTGCGGCCCGGCATCACCTCGTTGGCGTCGATTCGCTACCGCAACGAGAACGACGTCCTCGCGGCCTCCGACGACCCCGAGCGTTGCTACATCGAGCGCGTCATGCCCGACAAACTCGCCATCGACCTCGAATACGTCGCCCACGCCGGTCTCTGGAGCGACATCAAGCTAATCTTCGCGACCTTCAAAGAAATCATCGCAAAGTAAAACCATCTGCTGAATTTTATATGGCGCAGCCCTGCATGTTGAATGCGTGTGGGGCTGTGTGTTTTTTAAGAGGGAAAGAAATTTTTGACCTATACGCCTAAAATCGCTGCTGACCTCGACCGAGATGACCGTGAAAGAGATTGCCGCGCAATACAACTTCGAATCATCGTCGTACCTCGGCCGTTACTTCCGCCTCCACACCGGCCTGATCCCCTCTGAATACCGCAGCCGCCATTGTTAAGCCCGCCATTTCACGCCGGGTCGACGTCGTAGTAGAGTTTGAGGCCACGGGTGAGGGGCGAGGAGGCGGTTTCGATATAGAGGTTGCGGAGGATTTCCTTGACTTTTGTCATCGAGGCTTCGACTTCGATTTTAAGCATAATCTTACGGATATACATCAGCTTGACTCGGGCAACCATGGGTTCCTGCGGACCACTGACGCGGTTGCCGAAGAGTTCACGTAGCCGGGCGGCATAGATGTTTGCCAGCCGTGTGGCCTCGGCCGAGTCTTTGTGCTTGATATAGATGTCGATAATGCGCGTGAAAGGCGGGTAGTTGAAGGCGCGGCGCTCGTCGATTTCGGTCTTGTAGAACGACAGATAGTCGTGAGCAGCGGCGAGGGCGAAGACCGGATTGTCGGGGTTGCGGGTTTCGATGAGCACGCGGCCCTGCGTGTCGTGTCGGCGCCCCGCACGGCCCGAGACCTGCGAGATGAGGTTGAAGGCGCGTTCGGTCGAGTGGAAGTCGGGGTATGCGGCAAGTCGGTCGGCGCCCGAAACGATGACGAGGCCGACATCGCCGAAGTCAAGGCCCTTGGTAACCATCTGCGTGCCGACGAGAATATCGGCTTTGTGGGCCGAGAAATCGGCGACGAGGTCGGCGTAGGCGTTCTTGTTGCGCGTCGTGTCGAGATCCATGCGGATGATGCGGTGGTCAGGGAATGAGGCCGTTATCTCGTCTTCGACGCGCTCTGTGCCGTAACCGACGACTTCGAGCGTCGGCTCGTGGCACGAAGGACAGACTTTCATCATCGGGTAGACCGTGCCGCAATAATGGCAGACAAGTTCCTCAGGGCGACGGTGATAGGTCAGCGACACGTCGCAGAAATCGCATTTGGGTACGAAGCCGCACATCTTGCAGCGCGCAACGGGCGAGTAGCCGCGGCGGTTGAGGAAAAATATAACCTGACGGCCTTCGTTGAGATTCTTACGCGCCTCGGCGAGGGTGCGGTCGGCGAAGGCACCTGTCATGCGTCCGGCCTGGCGCTCGCGGTTGAGGTCGACGATCTCGACTTCGGGCAGCGTGGCTCCGCTGAAGCGTTCGGTCAGTGTCACGAGTCCGTATTTGCCGCTGACAGCCTTGTAATATGTTTCAGTCGAGGGCGTTGCACTGCCGAGCAACACTTTGGCGCCGTGCATCGTGGCAAGCACGATGGCGGCATCGCGGCCGTTGTAACGCGGGGCCGGGTCGGCCTGCTTATAGCTCGGGTCGTGCTCCTCGTCGACGATGATCAGGCCGAGGTTGCCGAAGGGCAGGAAGACGGCCGACCGGGCGCCAATGACGACGCAGGGATCGTCGCTGTTGAGCAAGCGTAGCCACACTTCGACGCGCTCGGCATCGGAGAATTTCGAGTGGTAGATGACGACTTTCTCGCCGAAGACGCGCTGCAGGCGTTGGGTGAGCTGAGTCGTGAGCGCGATTTCGGGAACGAGGAAAAGCGCCCGGTCGCCGCGACGTAATATGCGGTCGATGAGCGTGATGTATATTTCGGTCTTGCCGCTCGAGGTGACGCCGTGGAGCAGCGTGACCTGATGGTCGATGAATGCCTTGTCAATCTCGTCATAAGCCCGCTTCTGAGCCTCGGATAGTTCCGGCAATTTATTGACAGCCGGACCGTTATATGTAAATCGCGAAATTTCTTTGTCATAGAGCCGCACGAGTCCTTTCTTCTGCAGTTCCTTGATAATAGGGCCGGTGACGGCGGCACGCTCTTCGAGAGCCTTGCGGGTGACTTCGCGGGCTTGCGAGCCGTCGGCTTTCAGTCCGCCGAGGCTAATCAAAGCCATTAGCGCGCGCTCCTGGGCTTTAGCTCCTTTGACCCGGGCGAATAGGTCGTCGGGCTTCTCGTCTTCGTTGACGACGAGAGCTACATAGCTCTCTTTCTTGGCCTTGAAGCGTTCAACGAGTTTCTCTTTGATAACGACGAGCTGTTTGTCGAGTAGCCGTGCAATCACGGGCTCGGGGTTTGAGAAGCCGTCTACGGCCGAAATCTCGCGCGGCGACATCGCCCCGCCTTTCGACGCCAAAAGCTCGATGAGGCTGCTCTCACGCCTGTCGAGGTCGAATGCCTCGTCGGCCACGGCCTCGCAGTTGACCTCAATCTGCGTCTCGCTCTCAATCTTAAGGCCTGCGGGCAGTGCGGCCGCATATACTTCGCCGAGTGAACAAAGATAATAACCAGCCAGCCAGCGCCAGAATTTTATTTGCGGATGGCGCACGATAGGCCGCGGGTCGACGACCATGGCTATTTCCTTCATCTCGTAGCCGGGATTGGCCGGGCCGACAGGGCTTAAGCTGTCGACCACGCCGGTGTAATAGCGGCGCGGACCGAAGGGTACGATGACCCTCGAGCCGTTGCGGATGTCGGCGGCAAGTGAGTCAGGCACACGATAAGTAAACGTCGTGTCAAGCGGCCGCGGTATGATAACTTCAGCGAAAAGCATAATACAAAGGTACACATGCGCTTGATAATTCGCAAATTTTGCGAGTTATTTGTCGCAGGGGCTGTTTTTCATGCTCTCGAATATCGCGAGAGCGGCTTCGTGTTTGTCGACGAGGCGGGCAGCGCGGGCACGTTGGTCGACTACCTCATGCGTGTCGGCGACATAGGCACCCTCCTCGCCTGCACCGTGCTGGCGAACAGGATCGGGCGGCTTT
>CALZQD010000012.1 GCA_945828175.1 uncultured Bacteroidales bacterium
ATTCCCTGTCGCTATATTGCGGGCCGTTGCCGCGTCTGACCGCGAAGGCCGGGGCTTTCATCTCTACTACGCGCAGGCACTCGGGCGAGTCGCCGTCGGCTGTCGGACGAAGTTTGTCGGGGAGATTGTCGTAAGTGACAGGCGTGATGACAGCGCAGGGCGGATAGCCGAGAAGCGTCCACATCACCATATCGGCGGCATCGGCGGGAGCATTGACGCCCTCGATGACGATAGAGGCCGTCGACGAGCGGCGGGGCACAAAGTCGAGGTCGACGACCCAGCGCTCGGGTCCGTCGGCATAATCGCGGCCGATGAGCGAGTGGTAGAACGAGCGGCTGACGCGCTCGGTGAGCAGCTCGGGCGAAATTTTCCCGGCCGTAATCTCGTCGGCGAGCAGCCGGCGGGTGTTCTCATATCTGATGTAGCCGTAGCCCTCGTCTTCCTCGCGGCTGACAGAGAAATTGGTGCGCACGAGAAGGCCCTCGGGGGCGTCGGCGGCGTCGAAGCGCTTATAGCCGTAGTCGTCGGTCTCGAAGTAGGCCGCTCCGCCGAAGGCATCAATCACGCCGAAGTTTGCCTGAACGCCCATTGGCCGGGGCAGAGTGTCGAGCAGAGCGGCGAAATCGTCGGCAGTGCGGCAGCGTTTCAGCGCGAGAGCCATGACGGCGCCCTCACGGTCTTTATAGACGGCTGTGTCGGGCGCGAGATTATACGAGGCCGTATTCATCACGGCAAAACCCTCGCTGTTGAAGCCCATCCAGGCGTCGGCCAGAGCCGTGTCGCCGCTGTTATATAGGGCGATATAACCGAAAGAGCCGTCGGCAGGCTCGACGCGCTCGACGAAATTACGCTCGGCACTCGTGTCGCGGTGTTTCCACAGCAGCGGCCGCCCCGTGGCGCTCGCCCGCGCCGAAACGACCATCGACGTGCACGCCGCGATTTCGCCTACCGCCGCCAGAACGACGCATATAAGTAAGAATAGTTTTTTCATCATAGCACAAAGATACTAATTATTTATAAAATCATATAACAGCATCCTGTAGACAGGTTCCGGAACAAAAACCGTATTCAAGCGTGCACCGATTTTATCCTCGCTTATCACAACCGAATCCACGGTATAATCTTTTTTGAGATAGACGATTTTTTTAGGCTTACCGGTATATGAAGCAATTGTTTCAGGCGTAAACAATGTTGAGTCAGATATACTCCAATCATTACATTTCAAGACAATAAAGCCCTCGGTAACACCTTTATTTATGAGCGCCGAAGGGGTATCTGCACTCGTCATCGGTGTAGCAAATGTCAGCAGCTTGGTACTGTTTTTGGGAAATTCTTTATACTGCGTATAAGTCGTAGTGGTTGGAAAATTATCGTTTATTCCGGCATATTTCTTATAGGCCTTCATGAACAACAAATCGCAAAAATTCAATGTCGGCATTGATTTGAAGTTATCGTTCAAAATTTGCGCGGTCTCAGATAAACCATTTATTGAATCTGAATCAATTATAAGGCGATTGGCCATATTTATTCGACTGCACAAAAGAGTAGGAGCGATATCAAGTCGATAGGAACTTAACCGACGATAATCGCCTAAATATAAATGATTCATCTTAATATTAATCTCTTCGACATCATACATATCTGCCTCGTTGGGATGCTCTTTATCAAATGAGAGATAATTGGCAATGACTTCATTGACATAATCACTATCGCCAAAATACAAACATGCCAATTCAAGGCTCTCTTCAAAATCGTGATTTAAACTAATATATGATGCAAGGGCATACAACTGACAGATATGATGATACAGATAATCATCATATCTCGAATATTCAGCACTATGTCCTTTGTTCAACCACTGCTGAAGTAGTCGGTTGATGAAGTTCATCGGCTTATATTCTCCCCTATCGCAGACTATTTCTTTAAAAATATTCTTAGCAGCAATTGTATCTCCTTTTTTGACCAAAATCCCGGCTCTATGATATTCAGTGAATACATTCTTATCATAAGTATCTTCATAGCTGTCGAGTGCCATCATTGCCGAATCATACAAATTTAAATTTTCATATTCAAAAATAATCCGGCTCCTGATCAGTCTTTCTTCGTTTCTATACAGCCCACTATTCTCCAGCAATTTATTTAGCATTACAATTCTTTTATCCGCATCAGGCAACGAATCTATATGTCGTTGTAAAACCGCATTTTCATGACGATGTTTTTCGTCTTGAGAATCAGACCAGCGAATCCATATAACCAAAGCTACTAATATTAGTATCGGTATAATACAACCGAGATGTGCGGGCTTTTTCATTCGATAATCAGCTGACGGTTAACACTGCTATATTTATAATTAATGACATTCTGCCAAAACGACAACTTTTCGATATTATCCCGAATTATTTTTGTTCTATACCTTGGGAATATCATTCTTTCGACAGTGCATCCGAGACCGACCCCGGCGACAACTGCGACAGCCGCGCCGATATATGCAAGATACTGTTTACCGTTATGAGGCTTATATTTCGACTTCATTATCTGATAGATCCAGGCAACGGCAGTACTCCAGAATCCGACTTTGAAAGCGGCATTCTCCGAGATGGAGATTGAATGGGCGTTATCGCGTGACATAGATATTTTCGTTATATCCGAATTTTCAGGATTATAGATCACAAATGTATTATGTGATATCGGGTAATAAAAAACACCGTTTTGTTCGCACACATGGTCCGCGGCCTCAGCCACGGCATCTTCATAAGAGGTGAAATTGTTGTCATAGACATACATTCCAATCCCCGAAAGCAGGCTGACGACAAGATAAATCGAAATAACAGCCAAAGGGAATGCAATCCAGTCTTTCAGACTTGTCGTCCTCTTTTTTGTAAATTCATGCAATTTGTTTTTCAACGCCAAAGGATCTTCGGCATGCGCTATAATTGAATTCTGCAGCTTTAATGATTTCAAATCATTGTGGAACGCGATAGCATTGATATCTATATCATCGTATAAAACCGGAATAATAGTAAGATTTTTATTTATAGCTCTGCGTATTTCTTCATAATAATAGTCAATCTCATTTGAATCGACCTTCTTACTAAAAGAATTTTCCGAGACCAGAAGCACGAAATATTTGGATGTTGACAAGGCTTCTTCAATATAGTCGGGAAAGGGGCCTTGATGAATCTCATGTGTGTCAAGAAAAATGCGATTATCATCAAACCATTCTGTAAGGTATGAACGGATTAAGGTTGCCCGGTCTGCCGAATCCGAACGCCGATAACTTATAAATATATCATACTGACCTTTACCTGCCATAATTTTTTACGTATTAGTTGGCTACATTATTTCGTTTCAGCATTGTCGATGTCTTTTGGACAAATTTAATATTTTTAATTCAAACTATCTTTAGAATTATTGGCAGTTTTTTCACTATTTCAACCGTAGAAACAAGTATTCTTATTATTTTTGTAAGAAGAATTTGTATAAAACTTATGAGCAAAACGTCGAATTACCTTGGCAGCAGCCGGAATATCGGCAGCGCCGGCAAACTCGAAGGCAAAATATATCTGCTGACTGTCTTTGAGGCCGAAGAAGAGTGGGCCTACGAGGACAAAATGAAATATTACCAAAAGATACGCGAGGCCCAGCAATGGCTTATCAACGAGGCGCGCCGCTATGGCAAGAACATATGCTTCGAAGACGGCTGCTTCGGCCTCGAGGAGACTATAATCATACCCGAAATCAAGGTCGGCGGCGGCACAAGCAACGAAGACGTCGACATCATCGAACCGATACTCATCAAGCTCGGCTACAAAGGCAATCTCGACTTCATGGACTGGGTGAGGGCCAACATCGAGTGCGACCACTGCGTCGTGCTCGTCGTCGTCAACAAGGCCGGACGCTCTTATGCCCTGTCGCACTGCGAGAAAACAGCCCCGAAGTTCTATCTCGAGAGCTGCTTCCTGCACACACGCTACGCATCGGGACAGCCAGCCTACCCCGCCTCGATTGCCCACGAGATATGCCACTGCTTCGGCGCCTGGGACCTCTACGACACCTGGCAGACGTCGCAGGAAATCGACCGACTGGCCTCGCTCCACTACCCCAACTCGATCATGCACCGCCTCGACGCCGACATCAACCGCCTGACCATCGACGAGGTGACAGCCTGGCGCGTAGGTCTGACCGAGACGCATCACGAATTTTTCGACAATTTCGCTCCATCGACTGAAAGACAATGAAAAAAGACAAGAAATATATCTTCGAGATGCCCATCAAAGTGCGCGACTACGAGGTCGACGCCGAGGGCATCGTCAACAACGCCGTCTACCTCCACTATCTCGAGCACACCCGCCACGAGTTCTGTGAGAGCGCGGGCATGAGATTCCGCGACATGCACAACGAAGGCCTCGATCCGGTGCTGTCGCGCGTCGAAATCAACTACCACAGCCCGCTCGGCCTGGGCGACTCGATGGTCAGCTGCCTGAATCTCAGACGCCGCGGGCCGCAGTTTATCTTCGAGCAGGACATTTACCGCCCCGACGGCACGCCCGTCGTTACGGCCAAAGTCGGCGTCGTCTGCCTGCAGAACGGACGCCTCAGCCGAGGCGAACGCCTCGCCGAGGCTTTCAAAGACTACCTTGGCGATGACTGACAGCGCGCTGACATATAAAATCGCCTTCTCGTCGCTGCGCGGCGTCAACGTCGCCGGCGGCCGCCGACTGCTCGGCGTCACCGGCTCGCCCGAAAACTTCTTCAGGCTTTCTGACGGCGAACTTGCCGCATCGACCGGGCTCGACAGCGCGCTGACAGCAAGCGCTTACCGCCGCAGTCTGCTCGATGGTGCGTCGGCCGAGAGGACTTTCGTCGACACCAACCGCATAAGGACGATGTTTTTCGACGACGCGGGCTATCCGGCACGCTTGAGTGAATGCGACGACGCGCCGGCGATGCTCTACGGCGTCGGCGACTGCAATCTCGACGCGCGCCACATCATCGCCATCGTCGGCACCCGCCGCGCGACAGCCTACGGGATACGCTTCACCGGCGAACTCGTCGCGTCGCTGGCCGAAAAGCTCGACGACCTGCTGATTGTCAGCGGCCTGGCCTACGGCATCGACATCGCCGCCCACCGCGCGTCTCTTGAGGCCGGAGTACCGACCGTCGCCGTCGTGGCTCACGGCCTCAACACCATCTACCCCGCCGAACACCGCATGACCGCCCGCAAGATGGTCGGCGAAGGCGGTGCCATCCTGTCGGAATACCGCTCTGACTCGGTGACACATCCCGGCAACTTCCTGGCCCGCAACCGCATCGTCGCAGGTCTGAGCGACTGCGTCGTCGTTGTCGAGAGCGACCTGCGCGGCGGCGCCATGACGACGGCACGACTCGGAGCCGCATATAACCGCGAGGTGATGGCCGTGCCCGGCCGCACGACCGACCCCTATAGCCGCGGCTGCAACCAGCTGATCTCCAATGAGACGGCGCGCATCATCACCTCGGCCGACGACCTGATTGCCGCCATGGGCTGGCACGAGCGTCAGCCCGAAGGAACACAGCAGACCCTGACGCTCGAACTCGACCCCGAAAGCGCGCGCGTCGTCGGCTACATTGCCTCGAATCCGGGCGTCACGGTCAACGACATCTGCGCCGGACTGGCGATGCCCTACAGTCGCCTGAGCGCTCTGCTCTTCGACCTCGAGATGTCTGACGCCGTGACTGCGCTGCCGGGCGGCCGGTATGAGGTAATGACGAAGCTTTGAATTGCGCATCAGACACAACATCAGGGCGGTCAACAACGTTTAATTAAATATGACAATACATTAACACAACAACATAAAACACCAAACAGCCATGACGAAACATTTCATACCCGAGTCGGAGCTCATCATCAATCCCGACGGCTCCGTTTTCCATCTCCACCTCAGCCCGTCGCAGCTCACCGACAAAGTAATACTTGTCGGCGACCCCGGTCGCGTCAATATGGTAGCCGAATTTTTCGACACCATCGACTACGACGTCAGTTCGCGCGAGTTCCACACCATAGGAGGCACTTATAAAGGCAACCCGATCATGTGTCTGAGCCACGGCATCGGTCCCGACAACATCGACATAGTCATCAACGAACTCGACGCTCTGGCAAACATCGACTTCAAGACACGCGAGGTCAAGGAAACGCCGCTAGTGCTCACCCTCGTCAGAATCGGCACATCGGGCGCCCTTCAGCCCGAGTTAAGCCTCGGCACACCCGTCATCGCCGAGAAAGCCATCGGTTTTGACGGCGTGCTCAACTACTACGCCGGCCGCAACGAAGTCGCCGACCAGGAATTCGAGCATGCCTTCTGCCACCACGTCAAATGGAATCCGCTGTGGGCCAAGCCCTACGTCGTCGACGCCGACAGCGAGCTCGTCGACCGCATCGCCGGTGACGACATGGTGCGCGGCAACACAATCTCGGCCGTTGGCTTCTATGGACCGCAAGGTCGCCGCCTGAGACTGCCGCTGGCCAATCCCGACCTCAACAGCCTCATCGAGGCCTTCGAGTATAAGGGACGCCACATCACCAACTACGAGATGGAAAGCGCGCCGCTGCAGGGTCTCTCGCGTCTGATGGGCCACAAGGCAATGACCGTCTGCTCGATAATCGCAAACCGCTTCAACACCGTCGCCAACCCCAACTACAAATCGGGCATCCGCGACCTCGTCGCCACCGTCCTCGAGCGCATCTGACAAGACGCGACGACAGCAACGAACAGAGCCGCAGACCGCTCTCAGCAGCGTCTGCGGCTTTTATATGGCCCGGCATATAGCTTTAATTTTAAAGAACACGTTTTTTTTATTATCTTTGCCTCCATCTTAATACGAACCGACAATGAAGACTTCAGTGATATTGCGATTTGTCATACTCGGCGCGCTGTGGCTGCTCTTAGTTTACGCCATGGTGAAGTCGACGCCGACCTTCACTCTCTATCAGGCATTTGTCATTGTCGCCTCAGGTATAATTGTTTTTGTGCCTCTATATAAAAAATATGTCAGAAACAACCGTAAATAAATCGGCCGAACCGACTCTGCTGTCGAAGATAGACAGTCCGGCCGATCTCAGACGCCTCGGGCCGGAACAGCTGCCTCAGGTCTGCGACGAGATTCGCCGCTTCCTTATCGACTCGCTGTCGGTAAATCCGGGCCACTTCGCATCGAGCATGGGCTCGGTCGAGCTGACCGTGGCGCTGCATTACGTCTTCAACACACCTTATGACCGCATCGTCTGGGACGTCGGGCATCAGGCCTACGGGCACAAGCTGCTTACAGGGCGCCGCGACGCCTTCGTCAACAACCGCCGGCTGGGCGGACTGAGCGGATTTCCCAACCCCGCCGAAAGCCAATATGACACATTCACGGCCGGACACGCCTCAAACTCGATTTCGGCTGCTCTCGGCATGGCAATCGCCTCGCGCCTCAACGGCGACAGTCCGCGGCGCAACGTCGTCGCTGTCATAGGCGACGCTTCGATAAGCGGCGGACTCGCCTTCGAGGGCATCAACAACGCCGCAAACACGCCCAACAACCTGCTCATCATACTCAACGACAACGATATGTCGATCGACCGCAACGTCGGTTCGCTCAACTCATATCTCGCCCACCTGACGACGAGCAAGGCCTACAACAACCTGCGCTACCGCACATTCAGGCTGCTCAAGAAGCTACATCACATCTCTGACCGCCGTAGCGGATCGATACTGCGTTTCAACAACAGCATCAAGTCGCTCGTCAGCCACCAGCAGAATATCTTCGAGGGGCTAAACATACGATATTTCGGACCCTTCGACGGACACAACCTGCCGACGATAGTCAGAGTTCTCAACGACATACGCGACATGGACGGCCCGCGCATCCTGCATCTGCGCACCGTCAAAGGCAAAGGCTACGCACCGGCCGAGAAAGACCCGGCCTCGTGGCATGCGCCCGGCAAGTTCGACCCCGAGACCGGCGTGCGCGCCGAGACTCTCGCGTCGGGCGACAAACGCCTTAAATATCAAGACGTCTTCGGCAACACCTTGCTCGAACTCGCCCGCAACAACGACAAAATCGTCGCCATCACGGCCGCGATGCCCAGCGGTACGTCAATATCGACTATGCAGGCCGAGATGCCCGACAGAGTCTTCGACGTAGGCATCTCCGAAGGTCACGCCGTAACCTTTGCCGGCGGCATGGCCAAAGACGGCCTCAAGCCGTTTGTAGGCATCTACTCGAGCTTCCTCCAGCGAGGCTACGACCATATAATCCACGACGTAGCGATACAGAAGCTTCCCGTTGTCTTCTGTCTCGACCGCGCGGGCCTTGTCGGCGAAGACGGCGCCACACACCACGGCGCCTTCGACCTGGCATATCTCCGCACCATCCCCGGCCTTATCGTCGCCGCCCCGGCCGACGAGCATATGCTGCGCCATCTGCTCTACACCGCCTCGCTCACCGACGACGCGCCGATGGCGATACGCTATCCGCGCGGCAAGGGCGAGAACGCCGACTGGCGCTGCGAGATGAAACGCCTCGAGATTGGCCACGGACGTCGCCTGCGCGAAGGCGGCGACGTCACAGTGCTGAGCATAGGCACCGTGGCCTCCGACGTCAGCCGGGCGCTTGACCGCGCCGCATCCGACGGCATCAGCGCAGCCCATTACGACATGGTGTTCCTGAAGCCTATCGACACGTCAATACTCGAGGAGGCCGCCCGCTCTGGTGCACCGGTCATCACAGTCGAGGACGGCACCGTCAACGGCGGCCTCGGCGGAGCCGTGGCCGAATGGTTTGCGGCCAACACCCCCGAAATCGAGGTGACACGCCTCGGCATACCCGACAAATTCATAACCCAAGGCACTCCCGCCGAGCTCAAACATCTCTGCGGCTATGACAGCGACGCCATCTACGACGCCGTCAGGAGCAAAGCCCGACATAAAACCACAGTAAAATGAAAATCGTCATCGCAGGCGCCGGCGAAGTCGGCTCACATCTGGCCAAACTGCTCTCGACCGAAGAGCAGGAAATAACGCTCGTCGACGAGAACGTCTCGCGCCTCGAGACTCTCGACGCAAACTACAACCTGCTGACCGTCGTCGGCAATCCGACGTCGTTCAAATCGCTGCGCGAGGCCCGCGTCGGCTCGTGCGACCTGTTTATCGCCGTGACGCCGCTCGAGACGAGCAATGTCGTGGCCTGCTCGCTGGCGAAGACCCTCGGCGCTGCGACCACCGTGGCCCGCATCGACAACTACGACTACATGGAACCGCGCAACCGCCAGTTTGTCACCCGCATGGGCGTCGACCGGCTGATTTACCCCGAACACCTTGCGGCTCAGGAGATAATCACGGCGCTCAACCATTCGTGGGTAAGACACTGGTTTGAGCTACACGACGGCGAGATCATCCTCGTAGGCGTGCGAGTGCGCTCTGAGGCGCCCATCGTCGGGCAGTACCTCAAAGACATCGCCTCGACCAACCGCCACTTCCACGTCTCGGCCATCAAACGCAACAACGAGACCATCATACCGCGCGGCGACGACTCGATCGACGCCGGCGACATTCTCTATATCACCACCACGCGCGACAACGTCAACGATCTGCTGACGCTCACGGGCAAGACCGAGCGCCGCATACGCAAAGTGCTCGTCATGGGCGGCTCTAAGATAGCCGTGCGCATGGCAAACCTCGCCGGCGACAAATTCAAAATCAAGATTATAGACAACGACTACAACACCTGCCGCGAACTGCCGCGCAAGTGTGAGTTCGCCGAAATCATCTGCGGCGAGGGCCGCGACATCGACTTGCTCACCGAGGCAGGCATCGACGACACCGACGCCTTCGTCGCCCTGACCGACAGCTCTGAGACCAACATTCTCGCCTGCCTGACGGCCAAAGAGTTCGGTGTCAAGAAGACTATAGCCGAGGTCGAGAACCTGCAGTTTATCTCGCAGGCCGAGAACCTCAACATCGCCACCATCATCAACAAGAAACTGCTGGCGTCGAGTTCAATCTTCCAGCTGCTCCTCGACGCCGACGCTTCGACAGCGAAGTGCCTGGCACTCAGCGATGCAGAAGTTGCCGAGCTCGAGGTCAAGCCCGATTCAAAAATCACCCGCGCCCCGGTCAAGGACCTGCGCCTGTCGCGCGACCTCACACTCGCCGGCCTGATACGCAACGGCAAAGGCATGCTCATCTCGGGTAACACAGTCTTCGAGCCGGGCGATCATGTGCTCGTATTTTTCCTTTCGGGCGCCATCCATAAAGTCGAACGTCTTTTCAACTGACAGACATGATAAAGCACAGCGAACGACAGTTTATCAACTTCCCAATGATCATCCGCATCACCGGCTGGCTGCTGATGATTGAGTCGCTGTTTATGCTTCTGCCGACGATAACTTGCCTGATTTATGACGAATCAGACATCGTGCCTTTCGGCATAAGCGCCGCCGCCACGGCTGTCATCGGCTTCTGCCTCACCCGCTACATCCGCCCACACAGCCATAAGACCGGCAAGCGCGAAGGCTTCCTTCTGACCTCACTCGTCTGGATAGTCTTCTCGATTTTCGGCATGATGCCCTTCATTTTCAGCTCGACACCCGTGTCGGTCAGCGACGCTTTCTTCGAGGCCATGTCGGGCTTCACCACCACCGGCGCGTCGGTGCTCGACTCTATCGAGAACATGAGCCACGGCATACAGATCTGGCGCGCGATGATGCAATGGATTGGCGGCATGGGTATTATACTCTTCACCCTCGCCGTCATACCGATGCTCAACTCGTCGGGCGGCATGCAGATGTTCAACGCCGAGGTCACAGGCATCACCCACGACAAGCTGCGTCCGCGCGTGAGCCAGACGGCAAAGACACTCTGGGGCGTGTATCTGCTGCTCACCATACTGCTCATCGTCCTGCTGTGGCTCGGACCAATGGATTTCTTCGAGAGCATCTGCCATGCCTTCAGCGCCATCTCGACGGGCGGTTTCTCGACCGAAGCCGGGTCGATTGCGGCATACCACTCGGTCTATATCAAAGTTGTCCTGACGATATTCATGTTTCTTGGCGGCGTCAACTTCGCCCTCATTTTCAAGGCTATGTGCGGCAATTTCTATGAGTTGCAGCGCAACGGCGTCTTCCGCACCTATGTCGTCGCGATATCGGTATTTTTCGTGCTGTTTGTATTCACAATCATCTCGCGTGGACAGTTCCACACCTGGGAGGACATCACTATCGACCCGCTCTTCCAGATCGTCTCGACCATGACGTCGACAGGCTTTTCGGCAACGAACTACGAAAACTGGGGGCCATTCGTCATGTCGTTGATGTTCTTCATGATGTTCTTCGGCGCCTGCGCAGGCTCGACCACCGGCGGCGCGAAGCTCGACCGTCTGCTCTACCTCCTCAAAAACTGCCGCAACGAGCTCTACCGCTGCATCTACCCGCGCTCGATAATGTCGGTGCGCATCAACGACCACGTCATAAGCCCCGACATCGTCAACAAAGTCATCGCTTTCCTCTGCATCTACACCCTGCTCATCGGCGTCGGCGGCGTAATACTCTCGGCAATGAACATACCGATTTTCGATGCGTTTTTCTCGGCCTTCTCGGCCATATCGAACACGGGCCTCGGCGCGGGCATCACAGGCTACGGCGGCTCATTCGAGCTGCTGCCTGATGTCGGCAAGTGGGTGCTGTCGGTGCTGATGCTTATCGGCCGTCTCGAGATATTCACGGTGCTGCTCGTCTTCACGCCTGCTTTCTGGCGAAAATAGAGCTGCTTAGCGCTTCACAACAAGAGATTAACAGTGGTTAAATTAAACAAAAAGGCGTTGCATAATGTTGAGAAATTATATACAACTTCAAGTCCTCTCTCTACTATGAAACGCTCGTTTATCCTCATAATACTCATGCTCCTCATCCCGGTGGCCACGTTCACGGGCTGTCAGAGCAGCGACGCATGGGATTCGCTCCCCGACCCCATCGCGCGCTTCGTCGCACAATATTTTCCCAATACCGGCGTGTCGTCATACAGCGCCAACGACGGCAGCTATCACGTGAAACTCTCAGGCGCACCCGCCCTGACATTCGACTCCGACTATCATTGGACCGACATCAACGGCCGAGGCAACACCCTGCCCGAAGTGCTCCTCTTCGACCAGCTGCCTCCGGCCCTCTACAACTATCTCAGCGAGACCGAGCGTCTCGACCGCGTCTACAGCATGTCGCGCGACAAACACACCTACGCCGTCGTCACCACCGACACCGGCCTTACCTACAATATCGACACCGGCCGCATCACCGGGAGGGAATAACGCCCACGCGCCATAATTTCAGGAAAATAAATTATTACTCTCCTTTTTTAGTTTAGCGGACAGCAATAAATAATTTACCAAAATCATTTTAAACAAAAAACCGCCCCGGGATGGCCGGAGCGGTTTTTTGTTTTATTGTATGTCGGTAATCGGCGATTACATCATGCCGCCCATACCACCCATGCCGCCTGCGGGCATTGCGGGTGCGGGGTTGTCTTCTTTCTTGTCGGCGATGACACACTCGGTCGTGAGGAACATGCCGGCGATTGAAGCGGCATTTTCGAGAGCCACACGGGTAACTTTGGCGGGATCGATGACACCTGCTGCGAGGAGGTTCTCATAGACATCGGTGCGGGCATTGTAACCGAAGTCGCCCTTGCCTTCGCGAACTTTCTGAACGACGACGGCACCTTCGACACCGGCGTTAGCTGCAATCTGACGGAGGGGCTCTTCGATGGCGCGCTCGACGATAGAGATACCGGTCTGCTCGTCATCGTTGTCGCCTTTGAGGCCTTCGAGAGCGGCAAGACAGCGGATATAAGCCACACCGCCGCCGGGAACGATACCTTCGGCGATGGCAGCACGGGTTGCGCTGAGAGCGTCGTCGACGCGGTCTTTCTTCTCTTTCATCTCAACCTCGCTGGGTGCGCCGATGTGGAGGACGGCTACGCCACCGGCGAGTTTGGCAAGACGCTCCTGAAGTTTCTCGCGGTCGTAGTCGCTTGTGGTCTGGGCAATCTGTGCCTTAATCTGAGCGACGCGGGTAGCGATTGCGTCTTTCGAGCCGTTACCGTTGACAATGGTTGTATTTTCTTTGTTGACAGTGATTTTCTCTGCTGTACCGAGAGACTGGAGAGTGGCTGTGCTGAGCTGCATGCCTTTTTCTTCAGAGATGACAGTGCCGCCGGTGAGGATGGCGATGTCTTCGAGCATTTCCTTGCGACGGTCGCCGAAACCGGGAGCCTTGACGGCGCAAATCTTGAGCGAGCCGCGCAGACGGTTGACGACGAGGGTTGCGAGAGCTTCCTGGTCGACGTCTTCGGCGATGATCAGCAGCGGACGACCGCTCTGGGCTGTGGCCTCGAGGATGGGGAGAAGGTCTTTGAGGTTAGAGATCTTCTTGTCGTAGAGAAGCACATAGGGCATATCCATGGCGCACTCCATCTTCTCGGGATTGGTTACGAAATAGGGCGAGATATAGCCGCGGTCAAACTGCATACCCTCGACAATGTCGATGGTTGTCTCTGTGCCTTTGGCCTCGTCGACGGTGATGACACCTTCTTTTTTGACTTTCTGCATGGCCTCGGCGATGAGACGGCCGATTTTCTCGTCATTGTTGGCCGATACGCGGGCCACGTCTTCGATTTTCTTGAAGTCGTCGCCTACCTCTTCCGACATGCCCTTGATGCCCTCGACAACAGCGGCAACAGCTTTGTCGATACCGCGTTTGAGGTCCATGGGGTTAGCGCCGGCTGCAACATTCTTGAGGCCTACGGCAATAATCGACTGGGCGAGAACGGTAGCTGTCGTTGTGCCGTCGCCTGCGTCGTCGCCTGTCTTCGAAGCTACTTCCTTGACGAGCTGTGCGCCCATGTTCTGGAAAGCATCCTCGAGCTCGACCTCGCGAGCCACGCTGACACCGTCCTTGGTGATGTGGGGTGCGCCGAACTTCTTCTCGATGATGACGTTGCGGCCTTTCGGGCCGAGGGTTACCTTCACTGCGTCAGCAAGAGCATCGACGCCTTTCTTGAGCTCTTCGCGAGCCTTGATATTGAATTTTATTTCTTTTGCCATGATTGTAAGCTTTTTATTAATGTATATTATTCAACTACGGCGAGAACCTCGTTCTGGCGCATGATCAGCACCTTGTCGCCATCGAGTTCGATTTCTGTGCCGGCATATTTGCCATAGAGCACTACATCGCCCTCCTTGAGCACCATTTCTTCGTCTTTAGTGCCGTTGCCGACGGCGAGAACTGTACCTTTGAGAGGTTTTTCTTTGGCAGAGTCAGGGATGATGATGCCCGACGCGGTCACTTCTTCGGCGGCTGTGGGTCTGATGATGACGCGATCAGCCAATGGTTTGAGTTTCATAATAATAAAGTGTTTTATATAGTTTGTTTATTAAATTTTTATGTTAATCGTAATGACATAATGCAAGATTCGTGCCAAACTCTTTCATCTGTCAGTTGCGTGTCAGTCCGACTGCCAAAATGTCAATACACTTCCGGCTGACTCCCCATTTAACAAAACTGAGGGTCTGTTTGTTGCGTCACTTGCGCTTTTTCTCGAAGATGGCGTTGACCTTAGCAGGCGAAGCGCCGTATTCAATGGCTTTCTTTGCGTCGGCGCGGGCGTCGTCGCGGCGGAAACGGTCATGGTTGAGCCGGGGGGGGG
>CALZQD010000013.1 GCA_945828175.1 uncultured Bacteroidales bacterium
TATAAGAGACAGGTCTTGGCCATGACGTTGTCGGTCATGTATGAGCCGAAGTCTTTAAAGCCGAGGAGATGGGCTTTCTGAGCGCGGGCTTTGAGGATTTCGTTGATGACGGGGAGGTTGTTGTTTTCGCCGCTCGAGGCGAGGTTGGTGTAGCCTTCGTACATCTGCTGACGGAGCTCGCGGTTGTCGGCATACTGGAGGAGGGGCAGACGGCTGGGAGCATGGAGGGTGAATACCCATTTGCCTTCGCCGAGGTTGCGGCTCCGGGCCTCTTCGGCGGCAACGGCTATGCTCGAAGCGGGCAGACCTGCGAGTTTGGCCGAGTCTTCGACGACGATGGCGAAGTCGTTGGTGGCGTTGAGGAGGTTTTTGTTGAACTTGAGGTAGAGGTCGGTCAGGCGGCTGTTGACGGCCTTGAGGCTGTCTTTGTCGGCTTCGTCGAGGAGGGCGCCGTTACGGGTGAAGTCTTTATAGGCTTCCTCGATCATGCGGCGCTGGTCGTTGGCATAGCCGAGCTCGGGATGGTCGTAGAGATATTTGACGCGCTCGAAGAGCTTGTCGTTCATTGAAATCTCGTCGCTGTGCTGAGAGTAGAGCGGGTAGAATTTCTCGGCTATCTCAACCATTTCGGGCGACGAATTCGATTCGTCGAGGTTGGCGAAGACGGCGACAACTTTCTCGAGGATCTCACCCGAGCGGTCGAGGGCGAGGATGGTGTTCTCGAATGTCGGGGTCTCAGGGTTAGAGGCAATCGAGTCGATCTGACGGTTATGCTGCTCTATACCGGCCTCGAGGGCGGGCAGATAATCGTCGTAGGTGATTTTGTCGAAAGGCGGTATCTCGTAGGGAGTCGTATAAGGCTCAAGGAAGGGATTCTGGCGGGCCTCATGCTTGCATGAGACAAAGACGCCTCCGCCGATGGCTGCGGCACTTGCACACATTAAAATCAGTTTTTTCATTTTTTATATAATTTTTATTTCAGGTTTTCAATCTGACTGCAAAGTTAGTTGTTTTGCGCCGTTTTGTCAAACCGCAGCGACGGTCATCTGCCGAGAAGTTCCTCGACGGAGAAACGTTTGCTGCGGTAGATGACGAAGCGGTCGGGGTCTTCGGTCTCGACGAGCGTCGGCGTAATAGAGAAGTAGGCGTTGGTGGCGCTGCGCCATGCTGCGGCGTCGGCCGGAGTTGCCGCGTTGATGAACATCATCGTCACGGTCTCGTCGTTGTCGATGTCGGTGAAGACAGGCTTGGCGAATATGTCGGCACGACCCGATATGTCGGGAATGAGCTGTCCTGTCGTCGCAGGTTCGGGCAGATAATCGTAGCGGCGCGAGCCGATGAGATAGTCGAGCATAGAGAAATCGGCGATGGCTTGACGCAGCGAGCTGTCGATGCTGTCGCGGATCTTTTTCTTGGTAGCGTTGATGGCTCCGTCGTCGAGGGTATATTCGGCGAAGAGGCTGTCGAGGTCGATGCCCGACGTGATTTCGGCGGCGTTGTCGGCGAAATAGCGGTCGAGGCAACGGTCGTCGATGATGTCGACAAACTGATTGCAGTCGACCGTCGGCGCCGGCTCGCTCTCGAGCTCTGACTTGCGCCACGACGCAAGGTTGGCGTTGAAGCTCATCAGACGCGAGTGACAGGACGTCATCGTCTGCGACAGCCGTCCGAGGCGGTCGATGATCATACCGGCGAGATGGAGGTGGAGGCGCTTCTGCTTGCGCTCAATCTCGAGGTCGGAGCGCTCGAGTGACTTCTCGGATATCAGGGTGTTATATCTTACGCGTATTCGGCGGCGGAGAATCATATGTATCATCCAGGCGATGATGAAGGCGGTCGAGCCGACCGTCGTGTAAATCATATTGGCCTTGTTGAGCTCCTCGGCAAGCCATATCCAGCAACCGCAGCTCAAGAGGAATATGAAGGCATAGAACATCAGTTTGAACCCTTTGACGCGGTTGGCGTCGAGCTCGGCGGCTTTCTGCGACATGAGGCTGTTTTCTTCGTTGCGGCAGTCGTCGATGGCGCGGTCGAGGCGCTTGTCGGCGGCGTCGGCGATGTCGGTGCGCACATTGGCGTTGGCGAGCTTGATCTCGAGGGTGGCATAGGCCGTCTTGAGCGTGTTGTAGCGGGCGTTGAGACCGGCGAGCTCGTCCTGAGCCTCGTCAATGGTGTTCTCGAGGATGGCGCACTGAATGGCCGCGTCGTTGGTGTTGAAGTTGACGGCGATGTCGCAGCCGCGGTCGCGCACCTTGTCGGAGGCCTTGAGCGACAGCTCGGTTATGATGCAGGCATAGTTGAGATACTCCTCGGCATAGCGGTAGGGCATATAGCAGTAGCCGCCGTCGCCGAAGTCTTCGCCCCACGAGTTTCTGACAACAAAGACCTTATAATCATCGGAATAGCCGCAAATAACCATGGCATGCGAGAATTCTTCGCGCGGCGAAATCTCGTCGGGTGTCGGCATCTTGACGAAGCCGGCGCGGTCGTTGCCGAAAGAATCGAAAATCCTCGCCGAGATGACGACGGGGTAGCCGTCGGCAATGGCCGATTTGATAGCATCGGTCTCGACATTGACGTTCATTGCCTTGACGACAAGGCATTTCTGCGCCTCGGAGAAGGCGAGGTCTGACGGTACGGCCGAAAAATTCGTCTCATCATACTGATGATGGCTCTCGTCGCAGATGCCTGCGGTCATGGCCTCTTTGATGATACGGTAGATCGACGTACCACAGTTTTCGTTCTGCTTGCCCACGGCCTCGCGCGCGTTATAATATAGGAATGCTTCGCTCATGTTGCGGATATCGCCCGTGAGCTGGCGTATCATATATTCGATGACCGAGGTGACCGCGAAGGCAGAGCAAGAGCCGAGGCTGCCCTGACTCTTGACTGGTGTGAAGCGCTGGCGCAGGTCGATGCTTGCACGGCTGACGGGATGGGGCTGATAATCCTCCTCGAAAGGCTCGGCGTCAGACTCGCCGACGACGGGACGATAGACGACACCGCCAAACTCGAAGCCGTCGCCGCTGATGTGACCTGTAGCGATTTCGTTCTCGGCGACGTTTTTATGGAGCTGCGTGAGGTTGTCGCTCATCATGCGGATTGCGCGCGTAGTGTTGCGAATCTTTGTGCGCAGTTGCTTGATTTCTTCTATCGTATTGTCGCCGAGGGTTCGATATGTCTCGGCCGGCTCGCCGGAGGGGTCGATAGAGGCCAGATATTTGGCGTTCTCGAGGTCTTCTTTGACAAAGAGGTTTAGCGACGAAGTGGCGAGGTCGTCGGCCGAAAGCTGCGAGGGTGTGATTGTCGCATCTTTGAACAGAGGCGAATCGTAGCCGAGAATCATGGCGACGATGGCCTCTTTCTCGGGGAACGACAGCGACTTGTCTTTCAGACACGACAGCAGCGCATCCTCTGACTCGGCGAAGAGGCTGTCGAGCGGCCCCGTTATCTTTGCTATAATTTCCTGGTCGCTGTTATAAGAACTTATAAGCGGGCGCACTTTGGCATCGTAGAACGAAGCCAGCTCGGCGCGAATCCGCTCGATGACAGGCTGTGAGTGAGCGTTGGCGACATTGATGCTGACGTCTTTGATGCTGATGCCGGCGCGGTCGATTACCGAGATGGTTGCCTTGCGGAGCAGATAGCCGACGAAGTAGTTGCGGTCGAAAATCATTGCGGCGAGGCCGAAAGTATCGACCGGCCGATTGCGCGAGGCGAAAGCCGTCGTGCCGCTGATGGCCCGTCGGCATGTAGTCTCGAGTATCGCGAGGCGGCCGAAAATCTCGGTCATGGCGTCGAGGTCGAGCTTGAGAGCCAGACCGTCGGAGTTGATGTCGCTGATAAACCTGAATGACACTATCTCCGGCGACGTATGACGCATGGCGGCGATGTCGCTTATCGCCAGGGCACAATTGGCTTTGAGGACCTGCGGCGTCGAGAGCGGGTCGGCGGCGCCGTCGCTGAAAAGGCGGCTCAGGTCGTGGCTGACGCCCATGACGCTGATCTCGTAGCGGCATGTGTCGGCGTCGATGGATCGGATGAGGTCTTTGGCTGTCTCGACGGCAGCAGCGTCGTAGAGCGGCACATAGATGACGGCGAGCATAGAGCCTGTGCCGGGCGTGGCGACGTTGACGTGGTCGCGGAAGAGGCTGTCGAAGAAATGCTCGTAGGCATTGTCGGCGTCGGCGCCGTCGATGACAACCGGCGAGAGCGTGTCGCAGTCGGCCGTGGCGATGCTGACGCCGCCGCTGTCGGCAGCCGTGACGGAGTAGAAGTTGAAATAGGCCGCAGATTCCTCGTCGGCAAAGCGCTTGATATAGCGCGCGAAGCTGTCGGCGAGGCCGGTGAAGGCGCTGCCGACGAAAAAGTGCGAACTATGCTGGAGCGGGGTCTTATACATTCTCGCCGAGTTTGTCTTTGACGTATTTGAGCTCGTTTCTGAGCAGGTCGGCGGTCTCTTTGTTGATGCGCAGTTTCAGGTCGGCCGTCGAGAGGTCGTTTTGAGAGTATTTCTCACGATAGTTGACCTTGGCGTCGCTGATGATGGCGTTGAATTCGTCGACGCCGCGCGAGGTGCGAATTTCCGAAATATATTTCTCAAACGAACCCTCGACCTTGTCGCGCGAGCGGCGCAGCAGGTCGAACGCTTCGGCGCGGTCTTTTGCCAGCGGCGTCCAGTAGTCGTCGAGCGGGTCGCCGTTTTCCTCGTCCTTGAAGCTGAAGACGCCGTCTTCGTTCTTGATGAGGCCGAAAATCAGGCCGTTGACCCAGAGCTCGACCATGTCGGCCGAGTTCTTCTCGGTAGGCATCAGCGAGAACTGTTCGCGGACCATGCGGCGGCGGATGTTTTCGTCGAAGTGATTCGAGAAGGCCATCGGACGGCTGTTCCAGGCGTCGTAAGTGCGCTTGTATTCAGGAACCGAAAGCAGGGTGAAGACGGGCACGACGCAATACTGACGGTAGATGATGATGCGGTCTGTGCCGCCGACAGAGGCGAAATCGGGGTCGGTAGAGTTGGGCGTGAGGTCGCGCAGTTCGATTGCGCCACCCTTGAGGCAGGTGTGGTCTTTGTCGGGGACGCCGACGAAGAAATAGTTGGGCACGTCTTCGTGGGTGTAGCCGTGGAAGTCGGTGGGGAAGAGCTGCGACGACTGGGCGATGGCGAGGTTGAGCACGCGGTGGAAGTCATCTTCGGAGAGCTGACGCAAGGCGTATTCGATGTCGCATTTGAGCCAGTGCTGTGTGCCGTTGAGCGAGGTGGTGTAGTCCTTGAAATTGCGCTCGATCTCGAGCATGGGCTTGTTGGGGAACTCGAGGATGCCGTCGGCCCAGCCCATCGACTTGATGAAGGCAGGAATGTTGACCTCGGTGTCGTCGACAACGACTTTGTCGATATATGGAGCCGTCAGGTCGATGCGGAAGGTCGATGACTGGCGGCGGATGAGATTGTCAACCTCGGCGATGCGGCGGCCATAGCGGGTATAGAGATTCGAGAGGATGGTGTCGACGGCGTCGACCTTCTTGTTCCAGTTGTCGAGTTGCTGGACGAACCAGGTGTAGAAGACTATGGCTCCGTTGTGGCGCTGTATCTCACGTTGGTTGATGACAGTGCGGACGACGGCAGCGCAAAGGTCGGCGGTGGCGTCGTCGACCGTACTCTGACGTTTGAAAATCTTGTTGCGCAGATTGGTGAGCTCGCTGATGGCGTTTGTGACGGTGACGTCGAGGGGTGTCGACATGCGCAGGAAGCCGTCGAGTTCGGCCTTCATCTCTTTGAGGCAGATGTCGGCATGGTCTTTCAGTGCGGCGATGACGGCCTTGGTGAGGCCTACGCCGTAGTCGCCGTTGAGGGTGTTGACGATGAGCTGATGGAGTTTTTCCTCGATGATGCAGCACTTTTCGGTGACGCGCTTGTCGATGAAATCGTTGCCGACCGAAACCTCTTTCTTATAATTGTCAATCTCGCTCTTGGGATTGTCGCGGTCGTTGATGTCGGGGAGGATGAAATCGGGGTCTTTCGGGAGAATCCAGTCGATGATGTCGTCGCGGCCGTTGTTCTCGCGGACTTTTACCTCGGGATTGTCGATCCAGTTTGCGGCGATGGCTTCGGGATTGTCGCCGGCATTGCGCAGACGCTCGATGATGCGGCGGCAGGTCTTGAGACCGTAAATCTCGCTGAGGTCAGAGGCGCGAAAGACAATTTCGCTCATGCCGACGCCCGAGGCCCAGGCCTTCTTGTCGCCGATGTTGTATGTCGTCGAAATCATGTTGCGCTCGGCGTTGTCGGCGATAGAAGCGGCTTTGTCAGATAGTTCGCCGGCGCCGGTGATGAGGGCGAGCGAGACCATCTCGGCGATCTGGTCGATGTTGTCGTAAGAGTCGCCGTTGTCGTTGCGGTTAGAGATGAAGAAGACGGCGTTGAAGGGTGCGTCTTCGCCTGTGAGGCCGTCGACGCCGGGATAGTCGAGCGGGATTGTCTCGCCGACGGGCAGGTGCATCAGAAAATCGAGGTCCATAAGCGCGCCGTAGGCATTGGGTTTGAGCAGGAACTTGTCGTATTTGAGCTGGGCGTCGAAGATGTCGGGCAGCACGGCGTAGCCGATAGTCTTGCCGCGGAGGCTGAGCTGACGCTTGATGTTCTTGATGAGGTAGGCCGTGTCGATGAAAGTGCCCGAGCCTGTACCGCCGGCAATCGAGAAGACGAGGTTGATGTCGACCGATGTGTCGAGGAGCTGATATTTAGAGTTGCGGGCGATTTCGGCACTGCATATCTCATTGAGCGTCTGTTTGATTTTGGCTTCGACGCTCTTGTATTTCATGGCGAAGGCAAAGCGGCCGTTGGTGCGCACCATGCCGGCGCCGTCGGTCAGCTTGGTCAGGGCCTCGCTGCTTGAGTCGGTGATCCAGCTGAGTCGGTCGCGGTTGCGCAGGAAGATGGGCTTGGGGTTGACCTCGATGAGCGAAATCTGTTCGCGGGGCTCGAGTTTGACCTCGCCATATTTGGTTTTCAGTGATTTGGCGTATGCGGCGTGGTCGGTGTCAAGGCCGACGAAGCCTATCATCGGCGGAACTTCGCCGTAGGTTTCGATAAACATTTTCTTTGTGTGGAGCAGGGCGTTCATGCCTGTGCCGCCCAGACCAACGTAGAGTGTGCGTTTGATGTTTGTTGCCATGATATTGAAAATGGTTCTTGATTATTCGTTTAAAGAGTTTTGATTGTTATATCGCAGCCAGTGCCTTTTATGTTCATGACAGTATATTCGTTGAATTTGCTCATCAGGGCCGATGGCGATGCCGTCATGCTGCGGTCGGGGCAGCTGAAGCGAACGCCGTTGCGGGCGTGGCGCATCTCGCAGCGCGAGGTCCAGACCGGATTGACCTCGGAGACGATGCGGCCTGTGAAGAGACGGTTGAAAAAGCCCTGACGGACAGGTTTGTCGCTGAAGACGACGAGGCGCGCGCCGCGCACTTTGCGCTGGCTGACGTAAGGCTTAGTAATCATAATCGTCGTAATCTTGCTTATCGGCGGGAAAAACTGACGCTTGAGCAGTGCGAACCAAAGGATAAGCGCGGCGATGATGATGGAGGCGGTCCAGAGAAGGCCTTTGGCGAGAGGATTCATCTCATTCTCACACTCGGCGCGGAACGAATGGGTGAACTCGTCGGCCGGAGTCTCGCCGATGCGGTCGAGATTCTTCGATGACAGCTGGGTCTGCGAGAGACTGAGCTTGGTATCTTCGCAGCCGGGGCGGAAAACAACCGACAGGATGCCGGGAGTCGTGTCGCCTGCCTTGAGCGTGAAGCATGAGTCGGCAAGTTCCCGGCCGTTGAAAAGGATGGTGATGTCGTTGGTGTCGGCACCGGTGATATTGGACGACACTTTCATGCTGACTGAAGCCCGGTCGCGGCGAGCTTCGTCGTTGAACGCCGGCGCGAGGTTGATGCTGAGTGTATCGGGCGCGGTGGCTGCCGAGAAGAGAAAGCCTTCGTGGCGCAGACTTTTGCCGAGGTCGTCCTCATCGTGAGCGATGCCTTTGAACTCGAGGACGCGCTCGGGACGGTTGACGACGCGGACTTCGATGCGCGGGTCGGTGATGTGGATGTTGTCGGAGGCGATTGTGATGTCGAAGTCATAGTTCTCGTCGCCGAGCTCGTCGTGGAGCCGGGTCTTGTCGTCGCCGTAAGCCGAGCGGATTTCAAGCTCCATGACGCCGTTCTGTATGACTCCGCCGACGACCTCAACGATGAAATTGGGGTCGTGACTTGTCGCGTTGGCCTTAAATATGCCGGGGTCGCTGAAGTCGACGATGCGACGGCATGGTAACTCGTGGGTGTTGATATTTATGACGCGGCTGTCGAAACTGCCGAAGTCGGTCTTGTCGGCCGGCGAAACGATGTCGAGATTCTTGCAGCCCTCGATGATGTCGCGGATATTGTCCTCGACGAGAGCGTTTTCCGTCAGGCGGACGTAGAAGCCGTGGGTGTCGGGATAGTTGTGTGCGCAGAACTGACGGAAGACGTCGGCGAGTTTTGCACGGCGGCCGGCGTCGGTGTCGACGCCGTCGGTCATCAGATAGATATAGTTGTTGCGCGTCAGGTCGATGTATTTTTCGCCTGCTGTCCACGAATCGCAGATATTGGTGTTGGTCAGGCGTTTGATATATTCCTCAAACTTGCCGTCGACTTTCTCCCAGTCGAAATCGCGGCGCTCGAAGATGATGGCGGGGTAGGGCTGTGCCTGAAAGGGAATGATGACGATGCGCGCGTCGGCCGGTTCGCGCTCGATGCGCGATTTGAGGCTCGATTTGGTCGCCTGCCAGATGTCGGGAACGTTTTTAGCGGCGTTGCCTTGCATCGACTGCGTGCAGTCGAAGATATAAATTGAATTTCGCAGCCGGGCACAGTTGGCTGCGAGACAGAAAATTAACGCGATAGAAATGATGACAGCGCGTTTCATTGCGGTGTGATTGGTTAAAGTGATGATATCTTACAATGCAAATGTAGCGAAAAAAACGGTTTGACAGACATGAAGTTAAAAAACTTTTTGTAATTTTGCCGACGAATCAGGGCGCTTGACTGCGTCTGAGGTTCGACCGAATAACGGACGATTTATTGTGGTGTGATGTAGTAATTGCCATAATAAACGGTAAATTAGGTGATTAAGAAGAGACGGCTGACCTGCCGCGGGGCGGGAGTGTTGTCCCTTTATTCGTGCCTATGCCGACCTTGTCTGCAGTGCTGTGGTTCACATCATATTATAAACGTCATCCAAAAAGATTAAAGATGAAATTTTTAAAACTGATTTTTATCGGCTGTGCCGCAAGTGTCATGCTGTTCAGCTCATGTGCGACACCGAAAGATATAACCGTGCTTCAGGATCTCAATAGCGGCGCCGTCGTTCAGACTCTTGAAGGAGCAGAGATTAAAGTGCGTCCCGACGACAAACTGGCGATTATCGTCAACTCGAAAGACCCCGAGCTCGCCGACCTCTTCAACCTGCCTATCGTTTCACACAGAATCGGTTCGGGCAACAATGCTTCGTCACTTGTGTCGTCAAACTCATATGTATCTTATTATACAGTAACCCCGCAGGGAACGATTGACTTCCCCGTGCTCGGCGAAATTCATATCGAAGGCATGCGCCGCTATCAGGTCGCAGAATATATTAAGGGCCAGCTTGTATCAAAGAATCTGGTAAAAGACCCCGTCGTCACTGTCGAGTTTGCCAATGCCGGTGTGTCGGTTATGGGTGAGGTCAACCAACCGGGACGCGTCAGCCTCGACCGCGAGCGCGTCAATGTTCTTGAAGCGATTACAGCCGCCGGTGATATGACGATTTACGGTAACCGCAAAAACGTGCTCGTCATCCGCGACGAAGACGGCACTCAGAAATCTTACCGCCTCGACCTTACGAATGCCTCGAGTCTTTATTCGTCGCCCGCTTTCTACCTCAAGCAGAACGATATCATCATCGTCGACCCCAACAACTATATGAAACGCCAGTCGACCGTCAACGGCAACACCACGCTCTCGGCTTCGTTCTGGGTATCGGTCGCTTCACTTCTGACTTCAATATGCGTCCTTATATTCAAGTAAAAGAGATTTAGGCAAAAACCTTTAAGAATAAAAACACTCCTATAAAATGCAAGAAGAATCAATAGACAAGAATATCACGACAGAAGACAGCTCTAATGCTGTCAGCATCAAAGACATCCTGTCAATCGGTCTGCACCGCTGGCGCTGGATTGCTGCGTCGGTTACTGTCTGCCTCGCTCTCGCCGTGGTTTATCTGCTGTTTGCTACGCCCGTCTATACCCGCACCGCATCGCTCCTTATTAAAGAAGAAGGCAGTGGCTCGTCAGTCAATGGTGCTGTCGACGCTTTTTCTGATCTCGGTCTCTTCTCGACCAACACCAACATCAACAACGAGCTCAGCGCGCTCAAGTCGCCTGACATCATGGAAGACGTCATCAAGCGCCTTGATCTTGATATGAATTACCGTGGCGAAGGCCTTTTCAGAAAGCCGATACTCTATGGCATGACCCTTCCCGCGAAAGTTGCTTTCCCCGATTCAAACGACAAACAGTCGGCATCGTTTATCCTCCACTTTGATGAAAAGGGAGGTTATACGGTCAGCGATTTCAAGGCTGACAATGAAGAATATGCCGTAGATCCCGACGTTCATGCCATAGGTGACAGTATCCCGACGCCTCTGGGACGCATGGTCGTCACACGTGGCGACGGTTTCAAAGACAAAGAGGCTTTTGATCTTTATGTGACTAAGTCGCCGCTCAAATCGGCCGTAGCTTCATATACCGCTAAACTTAAAGTTGCGTTGCTTGACGACAAAGGTACCGTTATAGACCTCACCGTTAACGACCCGTCGGTACAGCGCGCCGAAGACATTCTCAACACGCTTATCGGCGTATATAACGAAAACTGGATCAGAGACAAGAACCAGATTGCCGTCTCGACATCAAACTTCATAAACGACCGTCTCGGTGTCATCGAAAGCGAGCTCGGGAATGTCGATCAGGACATCTCTTCTTATAAGAGTACGCACCTTATTCCTGACCTTGCAGCCGCTTCGAGCATGTATATGGAGCAGAACAGCAACATCGCCTCTCAGATACTCGAACTCAACAACCAGCTGCAGGTTTCGCGTTATATACGCAATTATCTCACGGCCGACGGCAACCGCAATCAGGTGCTTCCGTCTAACACCGGCATTGAGAACCCGAGCCTGTCTACCCAGATCATGGAGTATAATAAACTTCTGCTCCGTCGCAACGGTCTTGCTGAAAACAGTTCGGAGACCAACCCTATCGTCGTCGAGTTTGACCAGCAGCTCGCAGCTCAGCGCCGAGGCATCATCAGCTCGATTGACAATCAGATTATCGCCCTCAACACAAGTATAAAGAACTTGCAGCAGAGCGAGAACCAGACAACGGCCCAGATAGCCGCAAACCCGACGCAGGCCAAATATCTTCTCAGCGTCGAACGTCAGCAGAAAGTCAAAGAGACACTTTATCTTTTCCTGCTTCAGAAACGAGAGGAGAACGAACTTTCGCAGGCTTTCACAGCCTATAACACCCGCGTCATTACACGACCTACCGGCCTACCTTTCCCGACCTCACCGGTCAAGCGCAATATCCTCCTCATCGCCTTCATGCTCGGCGTCCTGATTCCCTTCGGCATCATCTATGTCAAAGAAATCGGCAATACGAAGATACGCGGTCGTAAGGATCTCGAGAATCTCAAAGTTCCCTATCTCGGTGAGATACCTATGTCGGTAAACGGCAGAAAAGGTCTGTTGAAGAAAGCAAAGAAAAGCGGTGACAACCGTACGGATATCGTCGTCAGGGAAGGTTCGCGAGATATCGCCAACGAGGCGTTCAGAGTACTTCGCACCAATCTCGGTTTCCTCTGTCAGGATTCAAAGAAGTGCAATAACATAATGGTGACATCGTTCAATCCCGGTTCGGGAAAGACTTTTGTCTCGATCAACCTCGGCATCTCTCTTGCAATCAAAGGCAAACGGGTTCTTGTAATCGACGGTGACTTGCGCCACGGTTCGACGTCGTCATTTGTCGGTTCGCCGAGCAAGGGTGTCTGTGACTATCTGTCGGGTCGCACCAACGATGTGAATTCTTTGATTATGACCAAAGACGACCTCTGCGGTCTCAAGATTATGCCTGTCGGCACGATTCCGCCTAACCCCACCGAGCTTCTCGAAAACGGCCGCTTGGCTACGCTGCTCGACCAGCTCGCTCCAGAATTCGATTACATCTTCATCGACTGCCCGCCTTTCGCTATGATGGCCGATGCCAAGATTGTCGACGGTTATTGCGACCGCACCCTCTTCGTTGTCCGCGCCGGCCTGCTCGAGCGCTCGATGGTTGCTGAGCTCGACCGCATGTACAGCGAACACAAGTTAAAGAACATGTCGATCATCCTCAACGCCACAGTCGACGACGGCTCGCGTTACGGCTACGGCTATTCTTACGGCTACGGTTATGGCAAAGGCTATGGCTACGGCTCGAAAGGCTACTATTACGGCAACAAAGATTGATGGGCTTCAATCCGCTCAGATTATTTTCCAAAAATAAGTCATCCATCGACTTCCACGGAGCAACAGACTGGCACAGTCACATACTCCCGGGAGTCGATGACGGCGTTTCCGACCTCGACACTTCGCTGAAGATTCTCGCCCGCTATGAAGAGCTTGGCTTCAGCCGTGTCTGGCTCACGCCGCACATCATGGAAGACATTCCCAACCGTCCCGAAGACCTCCGCAAACGCTTCGAGGAACTTCAGACGGCCTACAACGGTCCGATAGAACTGCAGCTTGCGGCAGAAAACATGCTGGACGAACTCTTTGTCGAACGACTCGCCGATCGCGAACTGCTGCCTATCGGCGACAAAGGCGACAGCCTCCTTGTCGAGACATCGTATTTCACCCCGCCCGCCAATCTATTCGGCATCATCGACTCCGTCTTCTCGGCCGGCTATTTCCCGGTACTCGCCCACGCCGAGCGCTACGTCTATATGGATCAGAGCCACTACGACCGCCTGCATAAGCGCGGCGTCAGAATGCAGCTCAATCTTCTTAGCCTCAGCGGCAACTACGGCAAAACCGTCACCGAGAAAGCCCTCAGGCTCCTCGAGCAAGGCTACTACGACCGCGTCGGCAGCGACCTCCACCGCTTCGCCCAACTCCCAACCCTCTCCTCCCTCACCCTCCCCAAAAAACACCACGAAAAAATCATTCCCCTTCTCAGCGGCGTTTAAGAGCCTGTTTCATACTAAATGTTAAATCAGAGGTTGCATAGTTTGAGGCGAGTTTTGTTTTGAGCCAAAGGAGCATAGCGAGCTATGTGACTGCGGCGAAAAGCGAAAATCGCCCAAAATATGTGACAGGGCAGCACATTTTTCTTCAAAAATTGTCACTACTGTCCACTAAAAATGGACGGGGTTAAAAATTAAATAAATTCGGTTCACTTGAATCACAGAGAACATTGACATTTTTGAAATTCGATTTGTCGAAGAGGTCTCGCAGACTGGTTTTGTCCGTCAGCGAGATGCCAAGAATCTGAAGGACTTCATAGACGCTTCGCTCCAGTTTCATATCGTGCTGCACAATTGCCACAAGGCAATAAGTAATTATGGCACAATAGATTTGGATGCGGACTGCATTCTCCGAGGTGCCCCAGAACTTCTTGATGCGCAGGTGCTGTTTGATCCATTTGAAGAACAACTCCACGCCCCAGCGATTGCGGTACAGCTCGGCGATTGTCTCGGCTGAGGCCGTCAGATTGTTAGTCAGGAAGATGTATCTTGTACCGTCCTCAGGGTCGATGCAGACCACTTTGCGGAGTTTTTCGGGATAATCCTTCGCGCTTTTATAAACCGTGAAGTAGCCGATAGCATCCGAGACAACGTTGTCGGGGAGTCTCCGTTTCCAACTCTCAGGCTTGAACCTGACATTGGTTTTCGCCCTGACGACAAAGAAAGCCTCTATGCGGTTTATCGTGTAAAGATTGCCGAAATCGTTGTAGCCACGGTCAAAGATATCGTGCGCTCCCTTCTCATACGGAATCTCCGGCATAGCCTTTGAATCATGTACTTTAGCCTGGGTAATATGCACGAAAGTAGGTACTTGCGCCTCGATGTCATAAAGCGTATGCATCTTGATGCCACCCTTATGCTTGCGGAACTTCGCCCACGCGAACACAGACAGGCAAAGGTCGATGGTAGTCGAATCAAAGGCGTAGACATGACCGTCAAGCTCGAAGATTTTCTGTATCCGCCGCTTGCGTGCTTCCGCTATCATGAAAAAGGCGAACTCCTCGAAGATGCGGTAATCTCGCTGTTCGTTAGCCTTGCTAAGATTGCTCCGGCTCACGGACTTCCCGATTCCGAGGTGATAGACCTTGCCTGCATGGGCTTCCAGAGCGACGATGAGATCCCGAAGACTTTCTCGGTTTGAAAGCTGTCCGAACATCATCGTAAGTAGTTGATTCCAACAAGTATAACTCTTCACAT
>CALZQD010000014.1 GCA_945828175.1 uncultured Bacteroidales bacterium
GACTTCTAAACAGTTCGTCGGAAATTTCTTCTGGTATATAAGACTCAAATTCATAAATTATTTCGCCTCCCTGTACATTCTTGCCTTTGAACAATGGTATTCCTTCTGATTTGCTGAGGTTGTCAGTTATATACTTTGTAAACTCAAATCCTGCAAGTTTAGTTACAAATGCTATATCGTTAATTTTACACCAGCACCAACCATCAGGCACCTCAAATGGCACATTCTCATAATGGGACTCAGAGGAAGTTGCTTTGGCCTTTTTGGGGCGTTTGATTTTGCCTTCGGCGATAAGACGGTCTTTCTCGGCGCGAATGCGTTCGAGAAGGACCGAGGCCGGTTCATCATTCGGGTCTTGCGGCACAAGCTTACCGCGTATGGCAAGGTCAAGTATCTTCTGACGCAGTTTTTTCGTATCCATTACTCCTCCCTAATATCCAGTTGGGTAATCAGTTCTTCGAGGCGGCCGACCGCCGAGGCGATATTGTCGCTTTTTGTCTTGATATCAGCCATTAACTCGGCGAGAGAGACGTCTTCGACGTCGTTGCCCTGACGAATCCAGGTGATGTCGAGGCTCGTCTTGTCGTGGCCGAGCAACTCCGCGGCATCATATTTTCGCCAGCGGCCGTTGGGATTGATCTCGGCGTCATAAGTCTCTTTGCGCGCCGAGATATTCGGGGCATTGTAGCAGGCGACGAAGTCGTCGAGATGATGCCGCTGCATAGGGTTCGTCGCCAGCGTGTGCTTCACCCCGCTGCGGTAGTCGTAATACCATGTCTCCTTCGTCGGCTCTCCCTTCGTGAAGAACAGCACATTGGCTTTCACGCCGTTGGCATAGAAAATACCTGTCGGCAGGCGCAGTATCGTGTGGAGGTTGAAGTCGGTGAGCAGACGGCGGCGGATTGGCTCGCCCGAACCCTCAAAGAGCACATTATCAGGCAATACGACCGCCGCGCGACCGCCCTGTCGGAGCATCAGCATCATATGCTGTAGAAAATTGAGCTGATTGTTCTTCGTATCTATATAGAAATCAGGACGATTGATTTCGACTGACCCCGAGGCGCGTGTGCCGAAAGGCGGGTTCGCGAGGATTACATCGGGATTTATGGCCGATTCCTTCTCGAGTGAATCCTCGCACACGATAGGGCTGCGCTCGGTGCCGACGCCGTGGAGATAGAGGTTCATCGAGGCGAGCGTGACGACCAGCGGGGTGTTGTCGCTGCCGTGCAGGGCCTTGTTGCGCAGAAAATCGCGTTTGGCCTTGTCCTGACTCTGAGGCTTCATGTAATCGTAGGCTGCAAGCAGGAAGCCGCCTGTGCCGCAGGCCGGGTCGCAGACGGTCTCGCCGATTTTGGGCTGTATGCAGTCGACCATCGCGCGAATCAGCGGTCGCGGAGTGAAATATTGTCCGGCACCGCTCTTCTTGTCCTGGCCGTTCTTTTCGAGAATGCCCTCATAGATAGCGCCTTTGACGTCAACATCCATACCCAGCCAGTCTTCTTCCTCAATCATCGTGATGACCTTTTTCAGATATACCGGCTGCTCGATTTTATTCACAGCCTTGGTGTAGATTGTGCCGATAAGACCTTCCTCCTGACTGAGTTTCTTGAGCGTATCCTCGTATTGGTCAAGAAGATCCATGCCGTCGAGCTCGCGGAGGACTTTCCATCCGCAGCCCGCCGGAATAGCCGAATCTTCGCCGAAAAGCTCGACATTCTCGTCGTCCATTTTCAGAAAGAGGAGATAAGTGAGCTGAGTGATGTAGTCGGTGAAACCTACGCCTACGCCGGCGAGGACTGTCGCCATGTTCCACACTTTCTTTATTAGCGATTGTTCGGATGTTGCGTTCTTTGCCATTTATGTTAAGCTGCTGTTTTTCTGAAAACTATGAAATTAAAGAGTGAGTCGAGAGCGGCGTTGGCGTTTTCTTTGTTGCCGAACGCCTTTATGAGCTGGGCGGCGCGGGTCTTGTCGTCGTCCTTGATGTCGTCGATTGAGCAGGCTCCGTTCGAGGCAATGTAATCGACTACCTGACTGATGATTTCGCGCTGTATGGGCGAAAGCTCGCGCTGTGTCTGACCCATCCACAGGTTGAAATATTGACGGGCGGTGACCACGACGCTTTCGAGCCTTTCGATTTGCCTGAAGGCATAGCGCACGAGTTGTATGATGTTTGTAAGTGCCTCGCGCTCCGAGCTATTGGCATAGCGCTTTACCTTATCGGGCTCGAGCACGGCGTATGAGTTCCACAAGGCGCCGGGGCGGAAGCTGCTGTTGGCCGATTCGAGCTTGTGCTTCAGGTCCTGAAGCATGGCGTATGTAATCGGCTGTCCCTCGCTGTTGTAGATGATGCGCAGGGCTTCGATGTCGTCGGCGTGTGCGCGGCAATATTCCTCGAATGCCAGTGTCGTTGCCTGAGCTTCCTCGACCGAGAATCCTTTTGAGATGAGATTGTCTTCGCCCGGCTGAAGCGTCTTTACGAATCCGGCCGCGAGAATCATAATCCATTCGCGGGCCTTCGGATTCATCGCCAGCGGCGCCACCAGTCCCTTGCGCTCGTTATTCGGCTGATTGACATCGATAAATGGCGGCAAATCCTGATTCTCAAGCGCATGATAGATTCGGGCGGCGAGGTCGCGCATATCAGTCCCGTGAGTGCGGGTGATAAACTCGTTTCGCTGCTCCTCGTCGGCCTTGTTGTAGAGCCGCGAGAGCACTCCGGCGAGGCGGTTGAGGTGTTCGTCGGGGATAAAGCCGTGGGTGATGTCTTCGAGAAGTTTTCTGAGGGTAATACGCTGGTCAGTAATGTCTTCGTGAGTCGGGATGCCCTTTGCGCTCGTCGTTACGCCGACGCAGTCGACAAGATAGAAGCAGTCTTTGGTGTCGGCGTTGGGCGTGACGTTGCGCAGGGCCTCGTCGCCGATCGACCTCACACCGCGTCCTTTCATCTGGATATACAGCGGCAGCGAGGCAACGTCGCGCATGAACATCACCACCTCGAGCGGCTTGACGTCGGTGCCTGTGGCGACAAGAGTGCAGGTGACGGCGATGCGGAAATCCTTGTCGTTGCGGAAGCTCTTGATGAGTTTGTTGCTGTCGCCGCACGAATATGTGATTTTTTGGATGAACCTGTCGTCGTCGCGGCCGAAAACCTCTTTGGCAATCGTGACGATGTTAGAGGCGTGGGCCTCGTTGAGCGCGAAGATGAGCGTCTTGGGTATATAGTCCATGTCGGGTTCGCGCTCGGTGAACATATCGGTGTAGACGCTGTCGCGGAAGGTCTCCAGGACGAGTTTGATCTGAGCCGGATTGATGATGCTACGGTTGAGCTCTTCCTTCGTGTAGGTCGATGTCTCTTTGTTTTCGACGATTTCAACGACACCTGTATATCGGGTCTCCTTGCGGAGTTTGTCGCCTTTTCGGATAGCTCCGCCGCCTGTCGTAGCCTCGGTTTTGATGCTGTAGACGCGGTGACCGACATTGACGCCGTCGAGTATGCTCTGCTCGAGGCTGTAGTTGACCACCACATTGTTGTTGAAGAATGCAAGCGTCTCTGGCACCGGGGTTGCCGTGAGTCCTACGAGACGCGCAGTGTCGAAGTAGTCGAGCACTTTTTTCCAGTTGCCGTAGATCGATCTGTGGCACTCGTCGATGATAATCAGGTCGAAATAGTCGTGAGGGAGATTGGGATTGTCGGGCAGAATGACCTCATGCGGGCCCTCTGCGGTCGATTCCTCATCCGTGTCGTCGACGATGGGCTCGCCTTTGAGGAAGGCGAAGAGGCGCTGTATGGTCGAGATTATGACGTTGCTGTCGGCGGGTATCTCGTTGCTGTTGAGTCGGGTGACGCCGTAGATGGTGTTGAACGCGTCGCCGTTCTGTGTGAGCCTGAAAGTGCCGAACTCGCCCTCGGCCTGCTTGCCGAGATTGTTGCGGTCGACCAGGAAAAGCACGCGCTTCATGCCGACATGAGCCAGCATACGGTAGGCGGCCATACAGGCCGTGTAGGTCTTTCCCGCGCCGGTGGCGAGCACCATGAGCGCCTTTTTCTGACCGATTCTGAAGCTTGCCTCGAGGTTGGTGATGGCTGTAAACTGGCAGTCGCGAAGACCTTTTTTCGGTAGGCCGGGGAGGCCGGCAAAGGGGTTCTCGATGCCGAGCATCGCGACTATCTTCTTGGGAGTCGGCATCTTGTAGAGCGGCTCATATTGCGAGCCGGCCACACGCATGTCGCGCATATAGAGCTCTTTGCCGTTTGATTTCATGACAATCGGGAGCGGCTTTGAGTAGGCGGGATAGCAGGCGGGCACGCTCCGTGCATAGCCCTCGGCCTGCTCGCTGACCCAATCGTCGGTGACGTCGACCTCCTCGCGTTTCGCTTCGAGGACTCCGACAGCCTTGCCGTTGAGAAAGAGGAAGTAATCGGCCTCTTTGTTGCCCTGCAGAAGTCCTTCGCGGATGGCTGCTGCAGTCATGCCGGCCGCGTATTCCTCGCGGTCGATAACGTCCCATCCGGCGTCGGTAAACATTTGGTCAATCTTCTGTCTTGCTTTCTCTTCCGGTGTCATTGCAAGTGGATTTATTCGGCGGTGACGGCGATTTTGCGGGAGTCGGTCTCGTAGTGCTCGCCGTCGGTGCTGATTGAGGCGCGGTAGACGTAGATTCCGCGCTTGACGCGGGCGCCGCTCTGGTCGGTCAGATTCCAGCTGACGGGCGAAGAGAGGTACATGTCGCTCATGCCGCGGCTGGTGTCGCTCCAGACGAGCTTGCCGTTGAGGTTATAGACCGAGACGGTGACTGTCAGCAGGTTGTTGGGACGGTTGTGGACGAGGTAGAAGTTGGCGCGGACCGAGGCGGGGTTTGCGTCGCTGTAGATGTCGTAGATCTTGGGGCGGATGGTGCTATCGACGATGAAGTCGATCTCTTTGGTGGCCGAGTTGGTGTGGGTGTCCCAGATACGCAGCGATACCGTGTGTGGGCCGTCGGTGAGGTCGCTCAGCGGGTAGGCTATCTCGCCCGAGGCGGTGCCGTCGGCCGAGGGGGTGAAGTAGTAGGGCACGTCGTTGTAACTGCGGTTGCCGTCGAGGGTTATGGTCATCTGATGGCCGACGCCGGCGGTCGAGAGGTTGAGGCCGACGTTGTCGCTGATGCGGGCGATGACCATCGGGTCGGCGTTGACGCGGTCGCCGCTGACGAATGTCGGATGGTTGATGACGAGGCTTTCGATCACGGGGGCGATGTCGTCGTCAGCTGCCTCTTCGTCAAGGCCGTAGACATAGAAGTCGCGGCAGACGCCGACAGCCGTGGCGTCGGGCGAGGTGGCATACATGTTGAGCGTGGCCTCGCGGAAGTTATCGGCTATTTCTGAGGGAGTTGCGACCGAGATTTTGAACTCGCCGCCCTTGACCGTCGTCGAGCCCGAGTATAGCTTCTCGCCGTGGACCTCGAAGGTGATGGCCTTGCCGTCGCCGTTGCCGTTTGAGGTCACCGAGCGGTCGGCGTCGTAGATGTCGATGCCGACGGTGCCGTCGAAGCCGTCGAGGCGTGTGCCGTCGGGCGATTCGATGTGTCCGGCGAGCTCGACGATGCTGCGTGCGGCGATTATGAGCTGCTCGTCGCCGCCGACGGGCTTGCCGTTGATGCTGTCGAGAACGACGATGTTGTCGGGCGTGACGGGTCTCAGGGCCGGGTCGCCCATAAAGACGTAGCGCAGGCGGTTGGGGTTGCTGCGGTGCTCGCCGCGGCTGTTGCGGATGTCGTTTTTGGCGCGGCGGTAGATTTCGCCGGCGGCCATGAGGCGTCCGTCATCGTCGCGGGCGGCAAGGGCGCGGCCCATGGCCTCGGAGAAGAAGCCGTTGTCGGTGATGTAGACTGGGCGGGTTGCGCTGATCATGCCGACGGCGCCGCCGTAGCGCTCGAAGAAGAGCAGCTCGCCGCCGCTGATGGTGTTGGAGTCCCAGCGGAGGAAGTCGCAGGTGGCGGCGTAGATGTAGGGCAGACGGGTGAGGTACATCTCGTTGAGGTCGGTGAAAGTCAGCTGCTTGTCGTGGGTCCAGGCGTGGTTGTTGGCGTGGCCGGCGAAGCACCACCAGACGACGCCCTCGTTGAGGTAACGGAACATGTCCTCGCGAGCGAGAGGGTAGGCGCCGCCCGACTTGGTGTAGGCGTCCATGTAGACTTTCTGGATGATATGCTGCTGATTTTCTGTCGCTTCGATGGCTTTGACGAGCTTCTCGGCCTGCTCGAGGTGAACGCCGTTGTCCTCGTCGTCGGCGAGCATCATGATGCGGTTTTTCCATGCTCCGTCGCGGGTGTCGGCGGCATAGCTGTAGATTTTGTCGACCGTCTGGGCGGCTTCGGAGGCCGATGTGACGGGTATGCGGCCGACGGCGATTGACAGGTCGTCGAGACCCATGTCAGCGCCGCTGTTGTCTTCGAGCATGGCGATGAAATCGTCGGTGTTGAAGCCGTTGTTGTCGTTGAGCGAGTAGCTCATCGTGCGTACCTGCCATGCGGGAATGGTCTGAATGTCAAGCTTTTTGACGGCGGCCGAGAGATGGCGCTCGTCGTAGGTCGTGCGGGCCATGATGAGGGCGTAGCGCAGAGGCGTGTCTGAAGCCGCGCCGCGGTCGTAGAGCATCTTGAGGTATTTGCGCAGGGCCGACACGTCGGGCATGCCCGAGGCAAACTCGTTGTAGACCTGAGCGACGTCGACGACCTTGACCTTGAGGGCGTCGCGGCTGGTGCGGTGATATTCGGCGATGCGCTCGGCCTGGGCTTTCCACGCCGGATGGGTGAAAATGACCATATTGACCGGTTCCTCGCCGTGGAGATTCTGGTTTCTGACCGTCGCGACGAAGGTCGGAGCGGGGATGTTTGCGTCGCTGCGCCAGGCGACGTAGCTGCGCAGGCCCGAGTAGGGATTGGTCCAGACGGCGCGGCCCGCGTCGTTGCCCGTCGTGAGCGATTTTACGGCCGCGGGGTCGGTGACGTCCCAGACGGTGAGGCCCGCGGCGTCGGCGCCCGAGAGGTCGAGCGAGAGGCCTGTAGAACGCTGTCTGAAAGCGAGATGGCCTGCGGCGGGGAGCTTCAGCTCGCGCTCGTAGTTGACGCTGATATAGTTGAGCCAGGCGCTGTAGACGACCGTCGAGGCCTTGTGGGTGACGGTGAGGTCGAGGCGCTCGCCGTCGATGGCGGTCTCGTGGCGGGCGACGCCCTCGGTGGCGTGGACGTAGACGCTGTTTGACGTGGCCGGGATGCGGTCGGAGTTGTTGGCCGTCAGATCGTTGCCGTTGGCATTGAAACTAAGCTGCGACGAGGCGTTGTAGGTCTTGGCGACGAACGACACCTCGAACCACACTTTGTCGCTGCTCTTGCCGGGCATCGAGAAGCTGAACTTGCGGGTGGGGGTGAAGCGGAAGTCTTCGCCGACGAGCATCGGTCCGGCCTCGCCGGGCGAGACGAGTTCCTGCTCATGATGAACGAGTTCGACGAAGTCGGTCGCGGGCGAGGCGGCGCTGCCGCTGCCTATCGCCTCAATTTCGGGCGCGGGCTCGTCGCTCTCGCCGATGAAGTAGTAACCGGCTTCGGTATAGAGGTTTATCGAGGGGGTGTAGCGGTTTGTGGCCGACTGGGCGAGCTCGTCGGGGCCGACGCCGTAGAAGACGATGCCACCGTCTTTGGCGCGGGCGATGGCTGCCTGAGGCAGGTCGTCGACGTAGTTGGCGGCGTTGAGGATGTCGGGGATGCGGCGTCCGCCGTAGCCGAAGACCCTCACGCGCGACGGGTCGGTGAAGCCCCACGAGCGCAGGGTCGAGACAGGAATCTTGTAGAGGCCCGACGAGGGAACGGCCACCTTGACCCAGCGGCCCGAGGCGAGCACCGAGTTTGCGGCGTAATGATCGAGGTTAAGGGCTTTGGCCACAGGCGTCAGGGCCATGACGGCCAGGAGGGCTGCGGCGACGCGGAATATGATATGACGGTAGGTTTTTTGCATTGTGTAGTTCATCTAATTAATAACGCGGCGGGGCGTTATTTATTGCATGCCATGGCTTTTGCGGGTGCAAAAGCGGCGAGCCAGCGGGTCCAGTCGGCGCTGTCGCCGTTGAAGGTGTTGAGGTCGACGTCGCCCTTGATGCCGTCGACGCGGCTGCGGTGGCTGTGCTGCCAGAGGGTCCATTGTCCGCCGGCGAGGGGCGGGTTGGTGAACGAGCAAATCCAGACGGGGCGGTCGTCGAAACGTCCGCTGATATAGCGGCTTATGCCCCGCTTATTGGAGTATATCATCACCTTGCGTCCGGCCGAGTCGAGGCTGTTGAGCATGGCTTCGAGGCGTGCGGCGACGAGGCGGCGGCTGATGCCCTCGGGGTTGCCGTTGTCTTCGACGTCGATGGCGAGGGGGAGGTCGAGGTCGAGGCTGTCGACGACGCTGAGGAAGTGGCGGGCCTGGCGCTCGCCCTCGCAGTCGAAGCGGAAGAAGTGGTAGGCGCCGACCTTGAGGCCGCTCATGCGTGCGGCGCCGTAGTTGCGGGCGAACTCAGAGTCGCAGAAGCTCTCGCCCTCGGTTGCCTTGAGGACGACGAAGTCGACGCCGTCGGCGGCAACGCGGCCGAAGTCGACGCGGCCGTTGTGGGCCGAGAGGTCGACGCCGACGACGGGGTATTCGTCGCGCGGCACCTCGACATAGGGGATGCGGGCGGCACTCACGCGCAGCAGTGCCGTGGCGAAAATCGCCACGCCGGTGACTCCCACGATTGTGCTCGCTATGATTCCTGCTTTGTTCATCTTTACAAAATTAGCCAAATTATCCGGCGCAGCCATAGATTTTTATGTTTTTAACAAGATGGATTCGGGCTTTTTTACCATTTGGGCGGGAGGATTGGCGCGGGACCCGCGAGGCGCAGCTGGCGGCTGCGGAGGGCGTGGAGGGCCATGGCGCGGGCCATGACGATGTCGTCGTGGAATCCGGCGCGGGCGCCGTATGAGCCGTTGCGGCGCTGCTCGTAGGTGAGCAGCTCGTTGCAGGCCTCGGTGTCGCGCTCGGTGTAGGCGCCGTCGCGCACGGCCTCGATGAGTCCCGAGATGAGCGAGGCCTTGGTCGAGCGGTTGGTGTGGAAGCCGAGGCGCTGCGAGGCTCGGCCGTCGACGTCGACGGTGTCGCGGCGGTAGATGTGGCGGTAGCTCTCGGCCAGACGGCTGAGGACGAAGAGGTTTGAGTCGGCGCCGCCGTCGGCCTCGGACTCGAGGGTGTTGCTCTCGACGATGAGCAGAGCGTCGTTATAGAGGCGGCCTACGGCGGCACAGCGGGCTGCCAGAAGGTCGTGGTCGAGGTGGCCGCGCCACTGGGCGACTACCTCGTGTCGCCGCATTCCCTCGCCGCGGCGCAGCACGGCGATGACCGACCAGTCGCTCTTGGCCGTGCGTCCGCCGACATCGACGGCGACGACATATTCGGCCTTCGGGTCGGGCTCTTCCCATACCTTCAGGGCGCCGTTGGGGTCGGGGACGATGGCGCCCGAGCTGTCGGTGTCGCCTGTGATGAGGGGCTCGTGGCAGTCTTCGCGCAGGCGCTCGACGTCGGCGGGGTCGAAGACGCCGCTGCCCGTGGCGGCGAAGGCCTCGGTGTCGGTGGTGGGGAACTCGGCCATCATCATCTCGTGGGAGAGATATTCCGACGATTTGAGGCGATACCAGTAGATCTGCTCGAGGGTCAGGCCCATGTCCCAGAGCGACCGCTCGTAGGGGCTCATGGTGGTGATGAGGGCCTCGGGGTCGTCGACGGGCACTGAATAGAGCTCTATTTCGTACCAGGGGACGAAGACGGCGCGCTTGTCGCCGCGTCCGTCGCGGCAGCGCACCCACTCGCTGTGGAAGTAGTTGCCTATGCCGTTGGCGGTCGACTCCATGACTATCAGCGAGTAAGGCATCAGGGCTATCGAGCCGCAGACGGCGCGGACGAGTCCCTCGGGGGTGTGCTGCGGGGTCGAGGGCCAAAAGGCGGTCTCAGAGAGGTGGGCCATGGCGTAGTCGCTGCCTCGGACGGCCTCGTGGTTTTCGGCCGATCCGACCGTAACGCGGCAGCCGCGGCCTGTGATCTCGCGGACGTTGAGCGAGCGCTCGTAGGGGCGGAACATGGGTCGCTCGTCGCCCTCCCAGAGGTCTTCGGGATAGTCGGCGAGCATCTTGGTGTACATGCCGCGGATGCCGGCGGCGGTGTCTTTGACGTGGGCGCAGATGAGCGAGTGCCAGTTTCGGCGGTGGCACGACTGTATCCATGCCATATACATCTGCACCAAGGTCGAGCCGCCCCACTGGCGTGCCTTGAGCATGATGAGGCGTATGGGACGGCCTGCGCGGCGGTCGGCTTCCATGACGGCGGCGACGCGGCGCTGCGGGCGGTTGAGCCTGAAGGCTACGTCGGTGCCGAGGGTCTTGTGTTTGACTCTGACGCAGGTTACGCACCAATATTCGAAGTCGTGGCGGCAGCGGAGGGTTTTCCACTGTTCAGCGCCTGTGGCGACGGCATATTGCGGGTCGTCGGTCATCTCGCGCGGTACGAAAGCACGCGGGAGGCCCTCGACGGGCGTCGCTACCTCGACGCGGTCGCCGGAGCATCCGATGCCCCTGACGGGGTCGAAGTCGGTCTCGAGCGCCCGCAAGCGGCGGGAGTTTTCTTTAATGCACAATTCACAATTCATAATGCACAATTATTTGATTTAAAAGAACATAAAGGCTGAAGGTTTAATCAATGCACAATGCACAGTGCACAATTCACAATCATGAACAGAAGGGCATAAGGGCAGAAGAACATAAGGTTTTAGACAATGTTCAACCCCGCCGGGGTTGAAGGGTTTTGTAGGGGCGTCTTTCCACGGGCGCGGTGCGCCCGCGGTTAACAAGATTTCGGGCCTCCGGCCTGAGTTTCAGCGGCTTGCTCAGCATCCGCGGCTATGGTCGGGAGGAGGAGAGCGCGTGCGCCAGCGGTTAACAAGATTTCAGGCCTCCGGCCTGAGTTTCAGCGATTTACGCAGCATCTGATTGGGTTGTCGGAGTTATCGGAGTTATCGGAGTTCTCGGAAGGGTCGGACGGAAAAAGAACAGAAGATTAAATCAATGCACAATGCATAATGCACAATTCACAATTAATTGGGTTATCGGAGGCTATCGGAGTTATCGGACTTGTCGGACTTGTCGGACAAGGTCGGACGGGTCAGACGGGGTGGGCGACGATTGTGCATTATGCATTGTGAATTGTGCATTGATGCAGGTGTAGGCGGATGAGGTGGAGGGCGAGGCGCGAGGCGGTGGTGGCGGTGAGGGTGACGGTGTAGCGGGCGGCGGCGGGGCCGAGGTTGCGGAGGGTGAGCGGTGCGCCGAGGCGGCCTTCGCTGTCGAAGGCGGCGGTGGGGGCTGCGGCGGGGTTGAGCGATGAGTGGCGGGTGAGCGAGCGGGTTCCCCGGATGTTGGCGGCGCCGATGTCGGCGTCGAGGGCGGCGACGACGGCTGGACGGCGGCCAGGGGTGTCGAGGGTGACGCTCCAGGCGATGTCGGTCGAGGCGGGCGCGGTTTCGTTGACGAGGCTGACGACGGTGCTGTCGGTGGCGGCATATGCTTCGGCTGTGGCGTCGTCGGCGACGATGCCGGTGAGGGCGGGGAGGCTGCGGGTGTAGCGCCCGCGGTCGCGGTCGGGACAGATGACGGTGGCGTTGCCGTCGGCGCCGCCGAGGCAGATGAGTTCGCGGCGCAGGGCTATCCAGGCGAGGGCGGTGGCGTCGATGCCGTCGGCGATGGTTTCGGCGGAGGAGGAGGTGACGCGGATGAGCTGCCCGGCGTTTGTCAGGGCGTAGACTTTGCCGTCGACCGAGGCTGTGGCGGCCTGTGAGGCGACGGTGCGGCGGTCGATTTCGAGGAGGTTGGCCTCGCGGCCGTCGGGGCCGGTGAGGGCGAGGGTGTGGATGCCGCTGTCGGCGAAGACGGTGAAACGCTGCTGTCGGATGGTGAGTGCCGAGCGGTTGTAGCGGCTGACGGCCAGGGCGTTGACGCGGCCGCGGGAGAGGTCGGCCACGGCGATGGCGCTCAGGGGCGAGAGGCTGCGGGCGACGGCCATCGCGGAGGGGAAGGAGTGGGTGGCGGGGCGCTCGGCGGGGATGACATAGGCTTCGGCGACGTCGGCGAGGGCGAAGGGGCGCAGCGACGGGTGGACGTAGACGGCCATGTCACCGGCGACGCGGGTGAGGTCGAAGGTCTGGGTGACAGGGTCTTCGCCTTCGACCGAGAGGCAGACGGTCATCTTCGAGGCGCGAGCCGAGGGGTAGCAGATGACGGGGCTGAAGAGCTCGGGGGCGTCGCCGTCGCCCGAGGCGAGGCTGACGACCGACTCCTCGGGGTCGGCGGTCGAGGCGGTGAGGTCGGTCCAGACGGCTGCGCGCCAGCGTTTTGCCTTGGTACTGACGGCAAACGAGCGAGCCGACCAGCCTTTGAAGAAGCGCTGGGTGAGGTCGCCCCAGACGGTTGTGTCGCCCGAGGCGACGACGGTGCGGGCCGAGAACGAGTGCGGCGCGGCAAACATCAGGTTCTTGTCCCGGCGCGGGATGAAGGGGGTGGCGAGTGCGCGGCTGACGGCGCGGCTCTCGTCGGCGGCTGTGGCAGAGGAGGTGGCGGTGAGGGTCAGGGTCGAGCCCCCGGCCGAGGCGAAGGGGTCGCTGACGGAGAGCACGGGGCGCTCGAGTGTGTCGAGTCGGGCGATGCTCTCGCGGAGGAGGGTCTCGGCGGCGCGGGCTGTCGAGGAGGCGAGTCCGCGCATGGTGCCGGGCCAGGAGGCGCGCATGACGGTCTTGTCGGTGGTGCTTCGGATGACGGCCGAGCAGCGGGCGGCGAGGGCGAAGTCGACGGGATGGTACTGCGGGGTGACGAAGAGGCGCAGCTGTGCGGCGGCAGCGGCGGCGCGGGGTGCGAGCGCGTGTGGTGGGATGGTGAGGCGGATGCGGAAGGTGTCGGCCGAGATGTTGACGGGGTAGGTCATGGCCATGTCGTCGGAGCGCAGGTCGATGGAGTCGGTGAGCTGCGTGCCCGCGGGTAGCGAGACGACGACGGGCGGCGAGACGTAGATGACGGTCGAATCGGCGTCGTAGAGGCGGTAGCGGCAGATGACGGGCTGGAAGAAGGCGCCGTCGGCGGCGGCCTGGCGGGCGAGGTCTTCGTAGGCGTCGTTCATGGCCTCGGTGACGCGGGCGCGCTGGGCGGTGTCGACATAGGTCTTGCCCTCGGCAAAGCTCTTGTCGAGGCGTATGGGGGCGATGGTGGCGACGGCTTTGGCGGCGGTCAAGGCGGTGATGCCGACTTCGGGGAAGACTGTGTCGGGTGCGATGACGGCGACGTCGTCGGGTGTGTCGCCGAAGATGACGGTGGTGGGGCCGGCGTCGGTCATGACGGTGAGGCGTCGGCCTGCGGCGGTGGCGCAGAGGGGTTCGGCACCGAGGGTGGCGATTTCGACGGGCTCGGGCATCCATTGCGAGAGGTCGAGCGTGGCGAGGGTCTTGCCTGAGGCTACGGCGAGCAGGCGCCGGCCGTCGCCGAGGGTGACGACGGCGAGAGGACGGTAGCTGCCGGCGGCGACAGGTGCGGGTGGGCCGACGGGGACGAGTTCGGGTGCGCCGGCGGGCGACGGACGGAGGGTGGGGCAGACGGTGATGCGGCAGTCGGGGGCTTCGCCGTCGGGATGCGAGAGGCCTGCGGCGACGCATATGTCGGCAGGGTGTGATGCTGTGTTTCTCATATTATAATAGATGTGTTGATCGAAAGGCTCGATGCTGCAAACATCGACGCTGCAAAGTTAATACGGCCTCATGGCCGATTTACTACCAAAATCGTGAGAGAATGCAATTTTAGAAATTCACAATGCACAATTCACAATGCACAATTCACAATGCACAATTCACAATTCTTCGCAAGCGAAGCGCTAAAGCGATAACACAATGCACAATCAAGAACAGAAGAACATAAGGGCAAAAGAACATAAGTTTTTTGTATTGCGGGGAGGGGCAGCGTCTTGCAGACGCTAAGCCATCTTTGGCGCCTAACCGCGCAGGCCGGCGCCGGTGCGCCTCGGCCTACGCGGCTACCGGTAAAATCATCGCCAGCAGGCGATAGCCGCGGTTCGCCGCGGCGTCGGATGATATGGAGGTACGGCTTTAGCCGTAGTGTGCTGATTACCTTAGTTTTAGCTGCAAGAGCTGAAGCCCTTGCTCCATGCCGCGCGATCGCGCAGCCCTACAAGTCCTGCCCCGATTGTGCATTGTGAATCGTGCGTCGTACATTGATTAACTCTTGTGTTCTTGTGTCCTTCTGTCTTATGTTCCTTCTTGTGGCTGTTAAAAGTCTGAAAAAACCTTAAAAACTTATATTAATTGTTGCAATCGACGAAAATAAAACTTATCTTTGGCGGTGATACCATAGAAAA
>CALZQD010000015.1 GCA_945828175.1 uncultured Bacteroidales bacterium
CTACACACTGCATATCGTCGGCAGCGTCAGATGTGTATAAGAGACAGGGTATCTTGTGATAGCCGTCGGCCTCGGGAGCGAAGCCGAAACCGTCGGCGCCGATGACGACACCGCTGTGGAGTATACAGCGGTTGCCGATTTTACAGCCGTCATAAATCTTGACACCGGGATAGATGATTGTGCCGTCGCCGACGGTGACATTGCGGCCGACATAGGCCTGGGGATATATCTTCGCGTTATCGCCGACACGGGCGCCTTCGCCGATGTAGGCGAACGCACCGACATAGACGTCGCTGCCGACCGTGGCCTTGTCGCTGATATACGAGGGTTGCTCGATGCCTGTCAGGACGGGCTGAGTAGCCTGCGCTACGAGGGTCATGAGCGCCGAGAGTGTGGCATAAGGGTCGTCGACGCGGATGAGCGTGGCGCTGACGGGATGCTCGGCCACGAAATCGCGGCGCACCAGCACGATGCTCGCCTTGGTGTCGTAGATATGGTGGGTATATTTCGGATTTGCGAGAAAGGTGATCGAGCCGGGACCGGCTTCTTCGATTTTGGCAAATGAGCCGACGCAGACGTTACCGTCTCCTTCGACCGTACCGCCAATCTGCTGTGCTATCAGATCTGCAGAGAAATTCATTTTAGCAAGTTCGTGTTACTTATTCCTATAAACAATATGCAAAGTTGGCAAAAAAAATTCACATAGAGGGCATATGCGTGCAAAAAACCTGCCTCACGGGGTCCGGAAGGCAGGTTTTTTATATGTTCGGGGCTGTTTTCAGAGTTTTTCGAGGTCGCGGGTGTTGTCTTTGATCTCGTTTTCGGGCACCTCGTAGTTGGTGAGGTCGCCTGCGAGGAAACGATCGTAGGCCGTCATGTCGATAAGGCCGTGGCCCGAGAGGTTGAAGAGGATTACGGGCGACGTGCCGGCCTCTTTGGCCTCCTTGGCCTTGCGGATGGCGGCGGCGATGGCGTGGGCCGACTCGGGTGCGGGGATGATGCCCTCGCTCTTGGCGAAGAGCGTCGCGGCCTCGAACGATTCGAGCTGCGGTATGTCGACGGCGCCGATGATGCCGTCGTTCTTGAGCTGGCTGACGACCGAACCCGCGCCGTGGTAGCGCAGGCCGCCCGCGTGGATGTTGGCGGGCGAGAAATTGTGGCCGAGGCTGAGCATCGGTATCAGGGGCGTGTAGCCGGCCTCGTCGCCGAAGTCATAGCTGAAGACGCCGCGCGTCAGCTTGGGGCACGAAGCGGGCTCGGCGGCGATGAATTCGGTCGAGCGCTCGCCCGAGAGGTTGTGGCGCAGGAAGGGGAAGACGATGCCCGAGAAGTTGCTGCCGCCGCCGAAGCAGCCGATGACGATGTCGGGATAGTCGCCGGCCATCTCCATCTGCTTCTCGGCCTCGAGGCCTATGACAGTCTGATGCAGAGCCACATGGTTGAGGACCGAACCGAGGGCATACTTGCAGTTGGGCGTCGACATGGCCAGCTCGACGGCTTCGCTGATGGCCGTGCCGAGCGAGCCCTGATAGTTGGGATGGTCGGTGATGATCTTGCGTCCGGCCTTGGTCGACATACTCGGCGAGGCAATCACCTCGGCGCCGTAGGTCTGCATGATCGAGCGGCGGTAGGGCTTCTGATTATACGAAATCTTGACCATATAGACCGCCAATTCGAGGCCGAACATGCGGCTCGCCAGCGACAGCGCGGCGCCCCACTGTCCGGCGCCTGTCTCCGTCGTGATGTTGGTTACGCCCTGTTTCTTGCAGTAATAGGCCTGCGGGATGGCCGAATTGAGCTTGTGGCTGCCGACCGGGCTGACGCTCTCGTTCTTGAAATAAATTTTAGCCGGAGTGTCGAGCATTTTCTCGAGGCCGCGGGCACGCACAAGCGGCGTCGGGCGCCAGATTTTGTAGAGGTCGCGCACTTCCTCGGGAATTTCTATCCACGAATCGGTGAAGTTAAGTTCCTGGCGCGAAGCCTCCTCCGAAAATAGCGGATAGAGGTCTTCGACCGTGAGGGGTTTGTGCGTCGCAGGATTGAGCATCGGGCGAGGTTTTACCGGCATCGACGGGATGATATTGAACCATGCTGTCGGTATGTCTTTCTCTGATAAGAGATACTTTTTTGACTGTTCCATAATATTGTTTTAAAACCACAAATATACACAAATATATGACATATTGTCATCGGTTGGCGATATTTTTTATATTTTTGTCGTCGATATGAAACCGACAACAAAAAAAATCATCCTCGGCTCGGCCGCGGCGCTCATCGTCATCGCCGCCGTCGCGGGCCTGTATTTCTACAGATACGTCAGCCAACCGTTTGAAGGTGAAAAAGTAAGAGTCCGCATCCCGGCCGCGGCCACTGCCGTCGACCTCCGCGACAGCCTCGTCAGCGCGCTCGGCGACGGTTACGGTTCGGCAGTCTATCGGCTCTGGGGCCTTCAGGGCGGAGAGGTCGCCGCGGCCCACGGCTCATATGTCGTCGACCCCGGGGCGAGCGCCCTGTCGGTTAGCCGCCGCATTGCCCACGGCCGTCAGTCGCCCGTCAACGTAACCTTCAACAACGTCCGCACCCTCGACGCCCTTGCCCGGCGCATCGCCTCGCGCATGGAGTTTGACGCCGACGCCTTCGTCGCCGCCTGCGACAGCGTTCTGCCGCCTATGGGCTTCAAATCAGCGCAATATCCCGCAGCCTTCCTGCCCGACACCTACCAGTTCTACTGGACCGATGAGGCCGCTGACGTCGTCGCCCGCATCGCCGGCGTGCGCAACGATTTCTGGAACGACAGCCGCCGCGCCCGCGCTAAAGCGATAGGACTCACGCCCGTCGAAGTCGCAACCGTGGCTTCTATCGTCGAGGAGGAGACAGCCAAGAGCGACGAGCGCCCCCTCGTGGCCCGGCTCTATCTAAACCGTCTCAACAAGGGCATGAAGCTTCAGGCCGACCCGACGGTAAAGTTCGCCATCGGCGACTTCTCGCTGCGGCGCCTATACAACAAGCACCTGACGGTCGACTCGCCGTATAACACCTACCGGAACGCCGGCCTGCCGCCGGGCCCGATACGCATCGTCGAGCGCGCGAGCATCGACGCCGTCCTCAATGCGCCGGTCCACGACTATATTTATATGTGTGCCAAAGAAGACTTTTCGGGCTACCATAACTTCGCCGCCGACTACGCCGGCCATCAGGCCAACGCTCGCCGCTACCGCGCCGCCCTCGACAAAAGAAATATAAAGTAAGAATCTCTTGTAATAACACACCCCCGAAGGGCGGCTAAACCGCGCCCTTCGGGGGTGTGTTTTATTCAGAGGGTTGCGGCGATGTTTAGCGGCAGTCGAGGGTGCGGCCTGAGCTGTGGGCTGTGAGAGCCGGCTCGAGGCTGCTCTGCACCGTCGCGATGCCGGAGGTGAATTCACCCGCGAAGCCGACGGTCATCTCGGTCGTAATCTGATAGGTGCCCTTCGGCATATAGCCGACAAACAGGCGGGTGTCAGTGTCGTTGTTCTCGCGATAGAAACCGAGACCGGCGCTGTAGACATATCCGGGCAGCTGATTGACAGGCTCGAACGACGCCGGACGCTCGTCAATCACTGTGACATACTCGAGGTCGCGGTCGGCCTTGATGGTCAGAAGCACTCTGACGCGGTCGCCGAGGCGTAGGCTGTCGGCATACTCCCAGCGGTCGCCGCGCTGAACGGTCAGACGCTTCTCTATCGACAGGCCGTCGCATTTGACAGCCTTGACGTCGGCCGAGGCGCTGACATAGCGCGAGATGACGGCACCGTAGGCCGGGCCGGCGGCGTTGTCACGCACGACGGTGAGCTTCTTGCCCGAAGCATCTGTCGGCAACTGTGCAATCAGATGGCCAGTGACAGGCTCGACCGAGCCGACGCTTACCGGCTCGCCGCCGAGTGTAACTACGGGAGCGGCATCGCTGATATTCCAGTCGCTGCCGGTCATCTCGAAAGCCGCAATCAGGCGAGTCGGGTCAAACGAACCGAGGCGCGATGTAGCCTGACCGCGGACGACGAGCCACTGGCGCATGCCGTCGATGGCCGACGACTGCGGCTCGATGCGGGCGAAGGCAAAGAGCAGGTCGGCATAGCTGTCGACGCTCGTGACCGAGGGGAACGACGTACCCTTGTCTTTCGAGCTGACGCCGAACTGTGCGACTGACTCCATCAGCTGTCGCGACATAGCCTTGAAGCCGAAAGCGTCAAGCACGATGGCGGCACGGGCCTTGTCGGCTGTGCCGAATTTGCGGTACTCCTTATTTATATATGCCGTCGTGGCGTTGACAATCTGACGCTCCTTGAGGCTCAGCTCATGGTCGGGGAACATCGCCAGAGTCGACGACAGGCCGAGGTCGGGATAAATCTTCGTGGTCTTCGAGTCGAGGAAGGCGAAGGCCGATTCAATCATCGCTTTGAGCTCTTTGTCGGCCGGCATCATGCCGATTGCGTTGAGCTGGCCGAGTGAGTAGAGGGTCGAACGGGTCGACCAGACGTTGCCCTTGCTCTCCCACTCTCCCCAGCGCCAGCCGCCGTCGGCGGCTTTGAGGGTCTTGAGCTTACTGATTGAGGCGGCCATGTTGCGCGCGACTGCCTTGCCGTCGAGCAGCGCTACGAGACGGGCCATGCGCTCGCTGTCGCTCTGCGCGGCCTGAACCCACGGGGTCTCGGTCAGCGCTGCAGTCTTGAGATCTTCGTTCTGGCTCAGGCGCGAGACGAGAGCCTGCGACGCGCTGTCGGCGCTCCATGTCTCAATGGCGCGGGCGAGTGCCGGATATTTCTTAAGCAGACCCGAGCTGACAGCGGCGCCGAAGAGGCGGCGCGCTGCTCCGGTCGACGTATATGACTCGCATACAGCGAGTGCGGGCAGCTGTTTAATTACCTCCCGGGCCGGCGAGGCGTTATATTCGAGCGTCACCGATTCCATCTTGCCCTTTGGCAGCTTGACGCTGTAGTCGCTCACGCCGGGATTGAGATAGAAATTGTCGCTCTCGATGACATCAGAAGTCGACGGCATCACGGCGATATAATCCTGCTCGCCGTCGCTGAAACGACCTGCTGTCGAGCGCACGCGGTAGCCTATAGCCGAGGCGTTGCCGTCGGCTGCGACCTCTATCATGACGGGAGCCGAAGCCATCGGGGCGATGGTGTCAGTCGACGTCATGCTGCGGGTCACGGCTCCGCTGTTGGTGTCGAAGATTTCGACGACCGTAGTGGCCGTGATGGTCGAATCGCTGTTATTGAAGACATTGGCTATCAGCTGCACCTTATCGCCGGCGCGCAGGAAACGCGGCAACTGCGGCGTCACCATCACGGGCTTGTTCGATATAATTGATTTGAACAGCGTTGCCGTGCTGACATCTTTGGTCCAGGCGAAGGCTCTGAAACTCCATGTGGCGTTGGCGTCGGGAACAGTGAAACTGATGACCGAATTACCCTCGGCATCAAAAGTCATGTCAGGCTTCCAGAACGCCTGCAAAACCTCACCCTCGCGATACTCGAAGTTATCGGGAACATCAGGAAGATTAGTGCTCTCAACTGTCACATTTTCCACAATATCAGTGGAGTAATCTTCCTTAGCTGCTAATCCATAAGCTACCATCGGTTTTTCCTCCAATGTCAAACCGGCGTCAAAATCCACCTCTTCTTCTGATACAGCCATTGAATTCTTGGCCATTGCTTTAGTGCCGCGAATTCTAAGCCTTGACATACGATAGTAATCAATCGTCGGATCAAAACGTGGCGCTCCAATAGAAATTGTCTGATAGTAATTATCAGCATGACTGATACGTCCTGACAGCATGAAATTCCTTGGATATGAGCATCTAACCGTTGGCGATTCAAAATAAGATACAATACCACCCCACTGGTAAGATTTCATGGCATCAAGTGCTGCATTATACATCGTCGCAACAAATGCTCCATGAGAAGGATGACCTTTATCCTTGAAATTCAATGTCCATCTCTCGGCGCTGCCGGGCAATAGTTTATCTCTGAAAGTTGAAACCGTAATAACCGGAGCCTGTGCCGAAGCACGTTCAATAACATATGTTTTATCGAATATTTCGCCATCGCGAACTGTATACAGCAACACTCTGCCTTTGTCATAACCATCGGCGAGCTTAAAGGAATATTTATGGAAACCATATTTAGCCTCCTTCATACCGATGGAAGTTACATTGCTTCCGTCATTGAAGGCTGAATAGACATATGTAGTTCCTTTTGCTGTTGTTCCGACTGTTATAGTAAATGTGCCGTCTGTGTCAGCAGTTATCTTCGGGCTACCCGGTATGAAAAACGCATCCTTTGATTCAGGCATCGTATTGCGGGCGATGCTGTAGAGGGCGACATCGACGGTCGTCGTATCAGCCAGCGCCGTATCAACGGGCCAAAATGACAATTTATAATTATCTGAAGCGAGTTTGCTGAAATCGGCCGACAAGCCCTTGACTGATGAAAATTCGCCTGAGGCTTCGACGGCAGCGCCCTCTTTATCGGCCTTGATTGACCAACGCAATGGAATCGACACCGTGTTATCATCAGCATCAATGACTCTTACCGCGACAGTTTCAATCATATCGGTATTAATTTTCTGATCGCCATCGCAATATATCACATAAGGTTTGCCAATTGAGAAGTTTCTTTGCGCATCGACGCTTTCGCCATCTGCAGACGTTACCGTAACAAGGCTTACAAAGAGTTTATATTCCTCATCTTTAAAAAAACTTTTGGGCAAAATCAGCTCGAAACAGCCATTTGCGTCAGTTCGAGTGTCAAGATGACCTACTGATGATAGCGGATACAATGAACGCCAATACAATTCTCTTGCACTAACCTCAGCATGCACTTTGGCCGAAGCAACAGGCATTCCGGCATAGGTCACAGCTCGTCCTTTGATTGTCACTTCGTCTTTCGAAGGACAGTCACGTTTGACTGAGTCGATGTCGACTTTAAACGTTTTGAGCTTAAAATCGCTGACAGTTATATATTTATTGCCGATGTAATTATACCAATATTTTGCATTGGCGGCATCCCTTGCCTGCAGACAATAATTGCCTGTCAGCAGTCCGTCGGGTATCTTGAACCGTCCTGTCGCACGCCCATAGCTGTCGGTTGTCACAGCAACCGAGTCGACAAGTTGTCGGTTGGCATCAAAGAGCGAGACAATAGTCTTATAATCAGTCTTGACTTTATGGCAGTCCTTATTCTTAGGACTATCGTACACCATGACAGCCCAGGCGACTGAATCACCGGGATGATAAAGGGCTCTCTCAGTAAATATCTGAGCATAAGTTCTAACTGTATCACCCTCTTGATATTGATTCCTATTAAAGTTCGGCGTCGATGGGTCGTCGAAACATGTATATGTGATTCCGTCCTTTCTATATGTCAGGGGCGACCAGTTTGAATACTTTATAAGACTTTTCTTTATCTTAAGCCGTCCGTCGGCATTGCTTTTGCCAAGTCTGACGGTCTGCTTCTTCTGTTTGGCAAAAACCTCTACATCAGCAACGGGACGTCCGTCCTCTATATCCATAATACACAGTTCAGGTGCATTTCCCTCTATCAGGAAAGGAATAAACGGCACGGCACTGACTGTTATACCACGCCGTTGTAGCCCGCTGATACTGTCACTGAAAGCGGGTGCTATATAATAAGCCCCCGGCTTTGACAGCGTGGCTGTCAAGGTCGTATCGCAATCTCCCTGCAAAGCGTCGGTATCAATAAAATAGCTGTCTATCTTATATTTAGAAAAATCTTTCACTTCGCTGAGCGAAACGCCCTCGGGAATCTTGCATACTATATAGCCGGCACGAGGCGTAAAAGAATAATTTACTGCAAGTTTAAACGGTTTTCCGACAGATACATATTTATAACCATAGAGAACTACCGACTTGGCTCCTATTCTATTAAGATTATTTTCGAGCTCATTAATAAACACGAATTGCGGATAGGCCGCGACATATTCTTTCAACGCATTGAAAATCGGCCCGAAAGACTTTTTATAGTCACTTACTCGATTCGTGAGTTCCATAAGCACTATACCTGAGGCTTCACAATCTTTATTAGCAAAATAAAGCTCTTTGAGATTATCTTCCCTCGTATAACCATTATCCAATAGCTTCACCTGCCAGTTGAACCAGGGGGCTGAGCGGCGGGGGCTGCGGGCGAGGGCGCGGCGCATCGGCTCGGTGGCATCGCCGTTTTGCGTCAGGCCCGATGCCTTGAGGGCGATAAAGTCGTAGACGGTAGGATAGAGGTAGCGCTCTGTGGCTCCGGCCGTGATAATGGCCGAGAAGTCGGCGAGCGGCTGACGGCCGGCGATGCTGTCGAGCGCCATGGCATCGTTGACGAGGCTGTCGATAACGGCACGGAACTGGCGGCCATTCCACTCCGAGATGTCGGCCGGCAGCGGTTGGTCGGGCGTACTCACCTGATTATAGCGGTAGGCGTTGGCGTTATAGATGCTCGAATAGATGTCGGCATCGATTAGGCTGACGAGAGCCTTGACGGCAGGGTCGCTGATCTGACGGGCGACGCTGTCGACGAGAGCCGGAGCCGTGAAATAGTTCTCCATATCGACAAGGCCGCGGGCATAGACGATGTCGAGCAGGCACTCGGCGCGGCCGATGTCGGCTTTCTGACCCGTGGCGCCGTCGAGCGACGACAGCCGTTTCTCGCAGTCGGCTATAACCGTCTGAGGATATGCAAAATCGGGCGTTGCAGCCGACAATCCCATAACGGCCGCAATCGTTAGTAGTAGAGTTGAAATCGCTTTTCTCATATATATCTTATAGTTGGGTTTCTAATTTAGACGCTGTGCAGCCCCGAAAGTTTAGCAAGGAGCAAAAAACAATCTCCGGAGACGCTCGGGGCAACCTCCGGAGATTCAATAATTTTATAAATGAGGCACCTTATTTATTCAGGCCGCACGATTTGCATTTCTCTGAAATCTCGGTGAAGAAGTCGTTGCCCTTGTCGTCGACGAGGATGAATGCGGGGAAGTCTTCGACCTCGATTTTCCAGATTGCCTCCATGCCGAGCTCGGGATATTCGAGAAGCTCGACGCTCTTGATTGAGTTCTGAGCTAATACGGCTGCAGGACCGCCGATTGAGCCGAGGTAGAAGCCGCCGTGTTTGTGGCAGGCGTCGGTGACCTGTTTCGAGCGGTTGCCTTTGGCAATCATCACCATAGAGCCGCCGGCCGACTGGAACTGGTCGACATAGCTGTCCATACGGCCGGCCGTTGTCGGGCCGAACGAGCCTGAGGGCATGTCTGCGGGAGTCTTGGCCGGGCCTGCGTAGTAGATGGGATGGTCTTTGAGATACTGAGGCATCTCTTCGCCGCGGTCGAGGCGCTCTTTGATCTTGGCGTGGGCGATGTCGCGGCCGACGATGATCGTGCCGTTGAGCGACAGGCGGGTCGAGACGGGATATTTCGTGAGTTCGGCGAGAATCTCGGGCATCGGGCGGTTGAGGTCGATCTTGACGACTTTGCCCTCGCCCTGACGGCGATATTCTTCGGGAATGAGTTCGCCGGGATTGCTGTCGAGTTTCTCGATCCAGAGGCCTTCACGGTTGATCTTGGCTTTGACGTTGCGGTCGGCCGAGCAGCTGACGCCGAGACCTACGGGGCAGGATGCGCCGTGGCGCGGCAGACGGATGACGCGGATGTCGTGGGCGAAGTATTTGCCGCCGAACTGTGCTCCGAGACCGAGTTTCTCGGCTTCGACCTTGAGCTGGCGCTCGAGTTCTTTGTCGCGGAAGGCGTGGCCCAGTTCATTGCCGTGGTCAGGCAGCGAGTCGTAGTATTTGACCGATGCCTTCTTGACTGTCGCGAGGTTCATCTCGGCCGATGTACCGCCGATGACGAAGGCGATGTGATAGGGAGGACATGCGGCCGTGCCGAGCGATTTCATCTTCTCGACGAGGAAGGGAATCAGGGTCTTGGGGTTGATCAGGGCCTTGGTCTCCTGATAGAGATATGTCTTGTTGGCCGAACCGCCGCCCTTGGCTACGAAGAGGAAGTGATATTCGTCGCCCTCGGTGGCGTGGATGTCGATCTGCGCGGGCAGGTTGCAGCCGGTGTTGACTTCGTCGTACATGTTGAGCGGAGCGTTCTGGCTGTAGCGCAGGTTGTCGGTGGTATATGTCTTGTAGACGCCCTCAGAGATGCGCTCTTCGTCGTCGCAGCCGGTGTAGACGAACTGGCCCTTTTCGCCGTGGACGATGGCTGTGCCGGTGTCCTGGCAGAAAGGCAGCTGACCCTTGGCGGCGACTTCGGCGTTGCGGAGCATCGTCAGGGCGACAAACTTATCGTTCTCTGAAGCCTCGGGATCGCTCAGAATCTTGGCGACCATGGCGTTGTGCTCGCGACGGAGCATAAAGGCGTTGTCGTGAGTGGCCTGACGGGCAAGCACTGTCAGCGCCTCGGGGTCGACGACGAGGAATTCGTGACCGCCCCAATTCTCGACTTTAACGTAGTCTGATGTCAGATGATAGTATTCGGTTGTATCAGGTCCGAGGGGAAACATCGGCTGATATTTGAAAGGTTTTGTTGCCATAAATGACTTGGTTTATTGTATGTTAGTTTTTTCTATGGTTTTATCAGTTGACACGGAAGCGGTCGACGCCGTCGCGCAGATATGCCACGGTCTGGCGTGCGGCGGCGATGCCGGCGTTGATGTTGGCCTCGGCGGTCTGTGCGCCCATCTTCTTGGGTGTGAAGAACACGCGATCGCCGAATCGCTCGACAAGCTCGTCGGCGTTACCGGGCTTGACGTCGGCGACATACTTGAGGTCGCTGCGGTCGGCAAGGGCGCGGGCAAGACCTTCCTCGTCGATGACTTCCTTGCGGGCGGTGTTGACGACGACGCCGTTGCGGGGCATTGAGGTCAGCAGATCATAGCCGATTGACTTGACGGTCTCGGGTGTGGCCGGAATGTTGATCGACACGACGTTGTTGTCGCGGTAGAGCTCGGCGACACTGCCGCAGGGCTTCACACCGGCTTCTTCCATCACCGTTGCGGGGCAATAGGGGTCGACGGCCGACACTTCCATGCCGAAGCCTTTGGCGATGCGGGCGATGTTGCGGCCCACCTGGCCGAAGGCCTGGATGCCGAGGCGCTTGCCCTTGAGCTCGCTGCCCGAGGTGCCGTTATACATATTGCGCACGGCCATGACGAGCATGCCGAAAGCGAGCTCGGCCACGGCGTTTGAGTTCTGGCCGGGCGTGTTCTCGACGACGATGCCGCGCTCGCGGGCGGCCTCGAGGTCGATATTGTCATAGCCTGCGCCGGCGCGGACGATAATTTTAAGCTCGCGGGCGGCGTCGATAACTTCGCGGTCGATGATGTCGCTGCGGACGATAAGTCCCTCAGCATCAGCCACGGCGGCAAGGAGTTCGGCGCGTGAGCCGTATTTCTCAAGCAGTGCGAGCTCATAGCCTGCGCCTTCGATTTCGCGGCGAATGCCCTCGACGGCTACTGCGGCGAAGGGCTTTTCGGTGGCGACAAGTATCTTTTTCATATCCAGTTGCTTTCTTTGACGGTTGGTTTCCTTATCTTGTTGCCTCGAAATCTTTCATGGCCTCGACGAGCACGTTGACGCTCTCGAGAGGCATGGCGTTGTAGATCGACGCGCGGAAGCCGCCGACAGAGCGGTGGCCCTTGATGCCGACAATGCCGCGGCCCGATGCGAAGTCGATGAAGTCTTTCTCGAGCTCCTTATATTCGGGAGCCATAACGAAGCAGACATTCATGATTGAGCGGTCGGCCGGGTCGGTCACCGTGCCCTCGAACATGCGGCTCTCGTCGATGGCGCCGTAGAGCACCTTGGCCTTCTCGAGGTCGCGGCGCTCGAGCTCCTTGATGCCGCCGAGCATCTTGTAGTAGCGCAGGGTCTGAAGAGCCGAGTAGATAGGCAGCACGGGGGGCGTGTTGAACATCGAGCCTTTATTGATATGGGTGCGGTAGTCGAGCATTGTCGGTATCTGACGGTCGACCTTGCCGAGAGCGTCGTCGCGCACGATGACGATGGTCACGCCCGCTGGAGCGAGGTTTTTCTGAGCGCCGGCATAGATGGCGTCATACTTGGCGATGTCGATGGGGCGCGAGAAGATATCCGAACTCATATCGGCCACGAGACGGCAACCGACCTCGGGATCAGTGCGGATCTCAGTGCCGTAGATAGTGTTGTTCGACGTGAAGTGGAAATAATCCGATGCAGGATCGACACTGAAGCCTTTGGGGATGAAGGTATAGTTGGCCTCCTTCGACGAAGCCACGACATCGACCTCACCGAAGAGTCGGGCCTCCTTGATGGCGTTCGAAGCCCATGTGCCCGTGTCGAGATATGAAGCTTTCGTTTTCAGGAGGTTGAAAGGCAGCATGCAGAACTGCATCGACGCGCCTCCGCCAAGCCATAGCACACTGTAACCTTCGGGCACTTCAAGCAGCTCTTTGACAAGGGCTGTGGCCTCGTCGATGACAGCCTGAAACTCCTTGCTGCGGTGCGACACTTCGAGTATCGACAGACCCGTGTCTGCAAAATCGATGATGGCTCCGGCCGTATTCTTGATCGTATAGTCGCTCAAGATCGAGGGACCGGCATAAAAATTATGTTTCTTCATATAGTGAAAAATTTTGGTTGTTTTCTTTATCTCACAAATGTAGTCAATCGCCACCTAACTGCCAAAAATTATTCCCGGAATAATCAGTTTTAGAAAATTAAAGCCCCGAAATTTCACCGTCACACCGCTTTTTATTACTTTTGCGCTATTATGACAGAACAACAGCGCACACAGATAGAAGAGAAGACCGTCGAAATGCTCCGCACGGTCTTCGACCCCGAGATTCCCGTCGACATCTACAGCCTCGGCCTCATCTACCGCATCGAGGTCGACGACGAGGGCAACCTCGACATCGACATGACCCTCACCGCCCCAAACTGCCCCGCAGCCGACTTCCTAATCGAAGACGCCCGCTACAAGCTCGAGAGCATCGAAGGCGTCAAATCGGTCAACATCAACATCGTCTTCGAGCCCGAGTGGACCAAAGACATGATGAGCGACGAAGCCAAACTCGAACTCGGATTCCTCTAATCCCCACCCCGCCCCATGGATGACCGCCGCCTGACCTACTTCATCAGCGACCTCCACCTCGGAGCCGCCCACATCGACAGCGTCCGCCGTCGCGAGCGACTCGTCTGCCACTTTCTCGACAGCATCCGCCCCACAGCCCGGCGCCTCTACCTCCTCGGCGACATACTCGACTACTGGTGTGAATACAAGAGCGTCGCGCCACGCGGCTACCTCCGCTTCTTCGGCACCCTCGCCCGCATGGCCGACGCCGGCGTCGAAATCATCTGGTTCAAAGGCAACCACGACATCTGGCTCTTCGACTACCTACGCGACGAGATAGGCATCACCGTCATCGACGGCAGCGAGAGTGTCACCATCGACGGCAGCCGCTTCCTCCTCTCCCACGGCGACGGCCTCGGACGCCTCAAGCCATCCTTCAGATTCATCCGCTCGCTCTTCCGCAACCGCTTCTGTCAGAAACTCTATTCAGGCATCCATCCCCGCTGGACCATCCCCTTCGCCCACGCCTGGAGCGCCGACAGCCGCAAGTCAGGCTCAGCCGACATCTCATACGAGCGCGACATCGCTCCCTCAGTCGAGCCATGGGCCCGCGAATACACTGCCGCCCACCCCGACACCGACTACATCGTCATCGGCCACCACCTGTCTCTTATACACATCTGACGCTGCCGACGATATGCAGTGTGTA
>CALZQD010000016.1 GCA_945828175.1 uncultured Bacteroidales bacterium
ATGCTTCAGTTCAAGCGAGTAGATTGAGCCGAGGCGGTCCTCGACGGCTTCGAGGCGGCCGGGGTCGTCGCGGAAGCGCGATTCATAGTCGCGGAGGGTGCGGGCGATGTCGCCGACCTCGATAAGCGCCGATTCGAGACGCTCGGCCAATGGAGCTATGTCGCCTATATTTTTATCGGCAAGGCCGGTGCAGGCCGATGCGGCGCGACTCAGGCCCGAGAGCGCCCCACTCTCTTCGCCGTCGAGGGCCTCGAGGGCCTCGGCGATATCGCGGTTGATAGTCCCGGCATTCTCGAGGATGGTGCGCTCTTCTTCGAGAGCTTCCTGCTCGCCTGCGACAAGCGAGAGGGCCTTGATTTCGTCGAGCTGATAAGAGATGAAATCGGCGTCGTCGCGGTTGCGGCGTATCATGTCGCGTGTGGCTGTATATTCGCGGAGGATGCCCTTGTAGACCTCATAGGCCTTGTGATAGTCGGCAAGCAGCTGACGGTTGTCGGCGAGGCTGTCGATGATGGCGAGCTGATAGCTGTTGTCTGACAGGAGCATGTTCTGATGCTGCGAGTGGATGTCGACCAGACGCATGGCTATGTCGCGCAAGACCGTCAGGTTGACGGGCGTGTCGTTGACGAAGGCTCGCGAGCGGCCCGAGGGCGACAGCTCGCGGCGCAGTATCACCTCGCCGGCGGCATCGGTGTCGATGTCGTTCCCGGCAAGGAGCGCGTCGAGACCGGGAGCGTCAGTGGCGTCGAAGACGGCCTCTATGACCGACTTTTTCGATGTGTCGGCGATGACTTTGGTGTCGGCGCGGCCGCCGAGAAGCAGCGACAGGGCGCCGAGCAGTATCGACTTGCCCGCACCGGTCTCGCCGGTGATGATGTCAAGCCCGGGAGCAAAATCTATCTCGATGTTCGAGATGAGGGCGTAATTGCTGACTGTCAATGATCTGATCATTTTTCCTGACCTTCTTTAATTTTATCGAGACGCTGCTGCTCGGTCGGATATATCGGCTGCAGAAGGTTGTAAACCTTCAGGCGCTCGTCGGCCGGAGCCTTTGAATAAACGTTGACGAGCTCATCGAGCTTGGCGTCTTTGAACATCGACAGAGCGACCGACATCGGCGCCACTTCGGCCACCTTCTTAATGGCGTCGAGCGAGGCGGTTATCTGCGCGCGGCCCTTGTCGGGACTGAGCGCCATCTCGTCGAGACCGCGGCGATGGTAGGTGTAGTACATATCGCGGATGCCCGAGGTCGCCGGATCGGTGAATGCCGACAGCACGGCGCTGCGGTTTTTGGTGTCTTCAAATGCCTTCCAGCCTGTCTCGCCCGACGACTGAGCCATCTGGACGATGGTTTTCAGCTGCTCGAAATAGGGTTCGCCGCCTTTTGGCGAAAACGAGTCGAAGTCGACGGCGAGGATGAGATAGGCATAGAAATTGAGTATCGCCGTCAGCTGGCTCTCCATCGAGGGCTGCGAGAATACGAGGGGCTCGTTCTCGCGGTAGGTGAACTCAATCTTGGCGTCCTTGAAGTTGATGAGCGTAGTGGTGTAGCTGCTGTTGTAGACCGGGCGGATCGACTGCACCTGCAGGTCGCCGACCATGTTGTCGTCGTTATATTCCTTTATCGTGAAGAACAATCTGCACTCAATCTTCTCGTTGGGCGAAAACTGGGTGTTGGTGAAGATTGTCGTGTTCATGTAGTCGTTGATTGCCTGGCTGAGTGTCTCGAACACCTGTTTGTTGGTGCCCGATACCTGCTCGGAGTTGATCTCGACCGTGCAGTTGAGTTCCTGAGCCGCGGCGCCGAATGATGCCGCGACGGTTATAATAAATAAGGTGAGGAGCAATTTTATTTTTTGCATAGGCAGGCTATGTTGTCGATGATGTCACGGGCGACTTCGGTTTTGGGCTTCAGGCCGTAGTCGGTGCGGCGGCCGTCGGCGAAGTGAATCGAAATCTTGTTGGTATCGGTGCGGAAACCGGCGCCGGTGTCTTTGAGCGAGTTCATCACGATCATGTCGAAGTTCTTGGCCTTGAGTTTGCGGTCGGCGTTGTTGTGCTCGTCGTCGGTCTCGAGGGCGAAGCCTACCGTAATCTGGCCCGGGCGCTTGCTGCGGCCGAGCGTGGCGGCGATGTCGGGGTTCATCGTCAGGGCGAGGCTGTCGACATTGTCTTTCTCGCGCTTGATTTTCGACGTCTTGGGGTCGGCGGGACGATAGTCGGCCACGGCGGCGGCCATGACGGCTATGTCGGTGTCGCCGAAGAGTTTCTCGCAGGCGTCGAGCATCTCGAGAGCCGACTCGACCCTGACGACCTTGACGCCGGGATGAGTCGGGACGACGCTGACAGGACCGCTGACTATCGTGACGTCGGCGCCGCGCGAGGCGGCTTCGTCGGCAATGGCGTAGCCCATCTTGCCCGAAGAGTAATTGCCTATGAATCTGACGGGATCGATGCGCTCATATGTCGGTCCGGCGGTGATGAGCATCTTCTTGCCGGCGAGATCCTGCGACGACTCGAAGAAGGTGTCGAGCGCCTTGACGATGTTCTCGGGCTCTTCCATGCGGCCCTTGCCGCAGAGATGGCTGGCGAGCTCACCCTCGGCCGGCTCGATGATGTGGTTGCCGTAGCTGCGCAGCAGGTCGAGGTTGCGGCGAGTCGACGGGTGACGCATCATGTCGAGGTCCATCGCCGGAGCGACGAAAACGGGCGCCTTGGCCGAGAGATAGGTCGTGACGAGCATGTTGTCGGCCACGCCGTTGGCCATCTTGCCTATCGTCGAGGCTGTCGCCGGAGCGATGACCATGACGTCGGCCCAGAGGCCGAGGTCGACGTGCGAATGCCACTCGCCCGTGTTGGCCGTGAAAAATTCGCTTATGACAGGCTTGCCGCTGAGGGTCGAGAGGGTAACCGGAGTGATGAATTCGCGCGCGTTTGGCGTCATCACCACCTGCACCTCGGCGCCGGCCTTGACAAGCAGACGGACAAGTATCGCCGTTTTATAAGCGGCGATACCTCCTGTTATACCTACAATTATATGTTTGCCTTTGAGCATTATAGAAATGTCGGTTGCGTTAAATCTGGCGCCGCGCGGGCGATTATTTCTTCATCGCGTGGCGGAGTCTGATGCGCGTGAAAGCGTCTTTGGTGTTTTTGGTGAAGTCGCCCTGCATGATCCAGCTATAATAACCTGGGTCGTTCTTGAGGACTTCCTCGGCCAGGCGGCCTTTGTATTTGCCGAAGTTGATGACCTCGCGGCTCTGCTCGTCGTAGATCAGACGGCCCATGAAGTCGACGTTGCGGTTCTGCGACGAGTATTCAGAGAGAGCCTCGATGTCGTTGGGCAGATCTTCGTAGCGGTCGAGCTGGGCCTTGAGCACTTCGTAGGTAGCCATCGTGTCGCCGGCGGCACTGTGGGCCTCGTCGCCGAGGTCTTTGCCGCAGTAGAACTTATAGGCTGCAACGAGTGTGCGCTGCTCTTTCTTGTGGAAGATTGTCTGGACATCGACAAAACGCGCTTTGCTGAAATCGAAGTCGACGCCGGCGCGCTGGAACTCCTGGTCGAGCAGAGGGATGTCGAAGCGGTTTGAGTTGAAACCGGCGATGTCGCAGCCGGCGAAGAAGTCGGCCAGCGAGCGGGCCACTTTTCTGAACTCGGGCTCGTTTTTGACATCGTCGTCGGTAATGTGATGCACTGCCGTTGCCTCGGCGGGTATGGGGCAGCCGGGGTTGATGCGGCGCGTCTTGACTATTTCAGAGCCGTCGGGCATCACTTTGACGACCGAAATTTCAACGATGCGGTCGTTAGTTATATTCGTACCCGTCGTCTCGAGATCGAAGAAAACGATGGGTCTTTTGAGGTTAAGCTTCATATGGGCTGAATGATTAGAAATCGCCTACGGTCATAGGCATCAGAAGCATCACGAGCTCGGTGCCGTCGCTCTCTTCGGCGGGGCGGAAGACGCCGGGACGGCCGGGGTCAGAGAGCTCGACGACGACGTCGTCGGTGGTGATGACGTTGAGAATCTCGATAAGATAGGGAGCGCTGAAGCCGATTGTCAGATCTGTGCCGGTGAACGAGCAAGGCACCTGTTCGCGGGCGCTCGTGCAGCTGCTCGAATCGTTGGTTTTCAGGAGTATGCACTCGGGGGTGATGCGGAATTTCTCGAGGGCGAAAGCCGGGTCGACAAAGACGGCGACGCGGCGCACGGCGTTGAGCATCGTCATGCGGTCGACCGTCAGAGTGTAGGCGTTGTTTTTGGGAATTACGCGGTTATAGTCGGGGAAACGGCCGTTGAGCAGGCAGCTGCGGAAGGTGAAGCCGGCCGACTCGACGGTGGCGTTCTTCGAGGTGAGTGTCAGAGAGAGTTTCTCCTCCTTAGCGAAAATATTCTTGATGATGGTGGCGGGCTTGGTCGGTATGATGCACGAGCCTTCGCCGCCGGGTTTGATATTGCGGTCGATATAGCGCACGAGCTTGCGGGTGTCGGTGGCGACAAAGGTTAGCTCGTCGTTCTTGATATCGAGGAAGATACCCATCATCTGCGGGCGGTAGTCGTCGGTGCCGGCAGCAAAGAGGGTGTTGTCGATGCCTTTGACGAAATCGGCGCCGGCCACATCGAAGGTGACAGGCTCGGCATCGTCGTCGACGCCCTTGTAGACGGGATATTCGTCGCCGCTGACGGCAACGAGGCTGTAGTTGCCTGAAGCATATTCTATTTCAACCTCGAGGGTAGTGTCGTCGATAGAAAATGTCACGCCCTGGTCGGGCATTTCTTTGAGGAGCTCGACAAGACGACGGGCTGCGAGGCAGAATTTGCCCGAGCCGAAGACATCAGTCACCGCCACGCGGGCCGTGAGCGAGTTTTCCATGTCAGAACCGGTGATCGTCAGCGTCTCGCCTTCGAGAGTGATGAGAAACGAGTCGAGAATCGTCAGTGCATTTTTAGAATTGATGACCTTGCTGACGGCCGAAACCGCACTGTAGAGAGATTTACTTTGAACGTTAAACTTCATATATGGTATTATTTAGTTATTTTCGCTATTGACATACAAAAATAGCAATATTCGCCGAATAAAACTATCATTCGGGCCAAAAAATTGCATAACGTTTCAAAACTTGTCGCCGTCGGGCGTTCACCCGAGGCTGTCGAGGTCCATCTGGGCGAGTTCCCAGACGCTCATGGCGTTCTCAAGCTCTTTGGTGGCGGCGGCGTGGCGCTCGAGAATCTCACTGTCGCTGCGACCGCCGGCCATCTCGGCCTCGATGGCGGCAATCTCCTCCTCGCGGCGCGACACTTCGGCCTCAGCCTCGGCGACACGCTTGGCGGCACGCTTGACGGCCTTCTCGCGTTCGCGTTGCTCGGCGTAGCTCAGTCGCCGCTCGGTCTGCTGCTGCGTCTTGTCGGCGGGTTTGGCCGCCTCGTCGGCCTTGGCCCCGTTTTTCGATGGCTTGGCCGTCTCGCCCGAACCCGGCGAGCGCGTCAGCTCGAGCTCGCTGAGGCTGGCTATGCGCTTTTTCTCGAGGAACTCATAGATGCCGCCGAGGCATTCGCGCACCTTGCCGCCGCCGAATTCATAGACCTTCTCGACCAGTCCGTCGAGGAATTCGCGGTCGTGGCTGACGACGATGACCGTACCGTCGAAGTCCTTGATAGCCTGCTTGAGGATGTCTTTGGTCTTCATATCGAGGTGGTTGGTCGGTTCGTCGAGTATCAGCAGGTTGACAGGTTCGAGCAGCAGGCGTATCATCGCCAGACGGGTCTTCTCGCCGCCCGATAGCACCTTGACTTTCTTGTCGGAGGCCTCGCCGCCGAACATAAAGGCGCCGAGGATGTCGCGTATCTTCGTGCGTATGTCGCCGACAGCGACGCGGTCGATTGTGTCGAAGACCGTAATCTCGCCGTCGAGCAGCTGTGCCTGATTCTGAGCAAAATAGCCTATCTTGACATTATGACCTATCTTGAGCGTGCCCGTAAACGGGATTTCGTTGAGGATACATTTGACGAGCGTCGACTTGCCCTCGCCGTTCTTGCCGACGAAGGCCACTTTCTCGCCGCGCTTGATGGTAAACGTGGCGCCGTCGAACACCTGATGGTCGCCGTAGGCCTTGCCGACATTTTCGGCGATGACGGGATAGTCGCCTGAGCGCGGCGCCGGCGGGAACTTGAGACTCAGGTGCGAGGTGTCGACCTCGTCGACCTCTATGCGCTCGATTTTGGCGAGTTGCTTCATGCGGCTCTGAACCTGCACGGCCTTCGTCGCCTTATAGCGGAAGCGCTCGATAAACTCCTCGGTGTCGGCTATCTGCTTCTGCTGGTTAGCGTAGGCGCGCATCTGCTGTTCGATTCGCTCCTTGCGCAGCTCGACATACTTCGAGTAGTTGACCGAGTAGTCGTAAATCTTGCCGAGAGAGATCTCTATCGTTCGGTTGGTGACGTTGTCGATGAAAGCGCGGTCGTGGCTGACGAGCACGACGGCCTTTGCCTTGGTCATCAGGAAATTCTCGAGCCATTGTATCGACTCGATGTCGAGGTGGTTGGTCGGCTCGTCGAGAAGCAGCACGTCGGGGCGCGACAACAGCAGCTTGGCCAGCTCGACGCGCATGCGCCAGCCGCCGCTGAACTCCGATGTCGGGCGGTTGAAGTCGGTGCGCATGAAGCCAAGGCCGATGAGCGTCTTCTCCATCTCGGCGATATGGTTGCCGGCGTTTTCGACGGCGAGGCGGTCAGAGAGGGCGCTCATGCGCTCGATGAGTTTATGATAGTCGTCTGAGTCGTAGTCGGTGCGCTCGGCCAGCTCGGCGGTCATGGCGTCGAGGTCGCGCTGCATGGCGTCGACGCGGGCGAAAGCCTTGGCCACCTCGTCGATGACGGTGGTGCTGTCGGCCAGGTTCATCTGCTGCGGCAGATAGCCGACGGTCAGACCGTCAGGCATCGACACCGAGCCCGATGTAGGCTTCTGCAGGCCCGCGATGATCTTAAGCATCGTCGACTTGCCCGCGCCGTTCTTGCCGACAAGAGCTATCTTGTCCTTGGGGTTGATGACGTAATTGATATTGTCAAACAACGATTTCGCACTGAATTCTACAGACAGATTGTTTATTGATATCATGAGTTGTGATTTTGACCTGCAAAGGTACAAAATTTTATTCTCAATGAAAAGCCGTGATTTATTTGGTTTTTGAGATAACATTAGCTACATTTGGGGATAATTTGAAACAAACCATGATAAACGTCATACTGCCCGACAGCAGCCCGCACCGGCTCCCGTTCTACCTGACGATGGAAGAATGGATTGCACGGCGTCTGCCTGCGGGCGATTATTTTTTCACCTGGCAGGTTGACCCGACCGTCATCTTCGGCCGCAACCAGGATATCGACAAGGAGGTAGACCTCGACTACTGCCGCAGCCACGGCATCGAGTTCTACCGTCGCCGCAGCGGCGGAGGCTGCGTCTACGCCGACCGCAGCAACATCATGTTCTCGTTCATTACGCCCTCGGAGCAGGCCGTCACCACCTTCAGCCGCTACACATCGCTGGTCGCCGCGATGCTGCGCTCGCTCGGTCTCGACGCCGAAGCGGGCGGACGCAACGACATCACCGTCGGCGGCCGCAAGGTCTCCGGCAACGCCTTCTATCACCTGCCCGGCCGCAGCATCGTCCACGGCACGATGCTCTACGACACCGACCTCGCCCACATGGCCGGCGCCATCACCCCCTCGCGCTCGAAGCTCGAGTCGAAGAAGGTAGCCTCGGTCGAGTCGCACATCACCACCCTCTGCCGCCATCTCGACATCGGCATCGACAGCTTCATCGCCTACGCCACTCACTACCTTACCGACAGCGTTCTCGAGCTCTCGGCCTCGCAGGTCGAGGAAATTGAGGAGCTCTCGCAGCCCTACTACCGCCGCGAATGGATCTACGGCCGCCGCAACGCCCGCAGCATCTCGAAAGACCGCCGCATCGAGGGCGTCGGCGAGTTTAACATCGACCTCGAACTCGACGCCGGATGTATCCGCGACATCGAGATGCACGGCGACTTCTTCATCACCGGCGACCTCGACGCGCTCCTCGACAGCCTCAGAGGCGCCGAAGCCACTCGCGAAGCCCTCGCCCGCGCCATCGGCGACACCGACTGCGGCACCGTCATCACCGGACTCACGCGCGACGACCTCATTAGAATAATCATCGAATAAAACAAACATAAAACCATGGACGAACTCAAAAAAACCTGTCTTCACGATCAACACTGCGCCTTGGGCGCCCTGATGAGCCCTTTCGGCGGCTTTGACATGCCAATCCAGTATGCCGGCATCGAAGAAGAGCACCGCGCTGTCAGAACAGCCTGCGGCGTCTTCGACGTATCGCACATGGGCGAGATTTTTGTCAAAGGTCCTGACGCAGCGCGTTTTGTAAATCATATCTTCACCAACGATATCAATGCCGCCGAGGCCGGCAAAGCCGTCTACGGCATGATGCTCCATCCCGACGGCGGCACCGTCGACGACCTCCTTGTATATAAGGAGGGCGACAACGACTTCCTCCTCGTCGTCAACGCCTCGAACATCGACAAAGACCACGCCTGGATCAAGGAACAGGCCGCCGGCTACGACGTCGTCATCGACAATCAGAGCGACAGCTGGGGCGAGCTCGCCATCCAGGGCCCGCGGGCTGAAAAGGTTCTCGCCGAAGTCCTCGGCATCGACGGCTCAGACCTCGCTTTCTATACATTCAAACACGTCGCCGACCCGGTCGACGGCTCTGACGTCATCGTCAGCCGCACGGGCTACACGGGCGAGGACGGCTTCGAGGTCTATGCCCGTCCCGAGACTGTGCGCCGCCACTGGCAGCAGCTCATCGACGCCGGCGTCGCTCCCTGCGGTCTCGGCTGCCGCGACACCCTGCGCTTCGAAGCAGGCCTGCCGCTCTACGGCGACGAGCTCACCGACGAGATTTCGCCCATCGAGGCCGGTCTCGGCATCTTCGTGAAGCTCGACAAGGATGAATTCATAGGCCGCGACGCCACGGCAGCCATCAAGGCCGAGGGCGCAAAACGCAAGATTGTTGGCCTCGAGGTCAACGGACGCGCCATTCCGCGCCACGGCTACGACGTACTCGACGCCGACGGCAACAAGGTCGGCACGGTGACCACGGGCTACCACTCGATAAGCCTCGACCGCAACCTGGCGATGGCTCTCGTCGATGCCGCGCACGCCGCCCTCGGCACCCCGCTGCAGGTAAAGGTGCGAAACAAAGTCTTTCCCGCCGTTGTTGTAAAAAAACGATTCTATACACCCAACTATAAAAAATAATAACCCTAAAAATATCAAAGTCATGAGCAATATCTATTATCTTCCGACACATGAATATGCCCGCGTCGAGGGCAACGTAGCCTATATCGGCATCTCTGAGTTCGCCGCCAAGAGCCTCGGCAATGTCGTTTACGTCGACATGCCCGAAGACGGCGACGACGTCGTCAAAGGCGAGGATTTCGGCGCCGTCGAGAGCGTCAAGGCTGCCAGCGACCTCTTCTCGCCGGTCAGCGGCGCTGTTGTCGAAATCAACGAGCACCTCATCGACAACCCCCGTCTGCTCAACGAAGACCCGATGGCCAACTGGATCATCAAGGTCGAGATGACCGACCCGTCAGAGCTCGAGAGCCTCCTCAGCCCCGAGGATTACGAGAAACTCTGCGCTTCAGAGCAACATTGATATAAAAGCGTGACTCTTATGTCAATACACCGCTATTTTCCCCACAGCGACGCCGACATCAGCGCGATGCTCGACCGCTGCGGCCACAAATCGCTCGACGAGCTCTACAGCGACGTCGCCCCGGAGCTGCGTCTGCGCAAGCCCTATGACCTCCCCGAGGAGATGAGCGAGACCGAAGTGCGCCGCTACTTCGAGAACCTCTTCTCGCAGAACCGACGCATGGTCTGCTTTGCCGGCGGCGGTTTCTACGACCACTATACCCCCGCCGTTATCGACGCCATCATCTCGCGCTCTGAGTTCCTCACGGCCTACACGCCCTATCAGCCCGAAATCTCGCAGGGCACTCTGCAATATATCTTTGAATACCAGTCGATGATGGCCTCGCTGACCGGACTCGACGTCAGCAACGCCTCGATGTACGACGGCGCCACGGCTACGGCCGAGGCCATGCTCATGGCCGTCAGCGCCTCGCGCAAGAAAAAGCGCGTACTCATCAGCGCGACGGTCAATCCGGCCGTTGCCCGCGTAGTCTCGACCTACGCCCGCTATCACGGCGTTGCCCTCGAGGTCATCCCCGACCACGACGGCGAGACCCTCCGCAGCGAGCTCGAGGCCATGCTCGGCGCCGGCGATGTCGCCGGAGTCATTGCCGCCTACCCCAACTACTACGGTATCGTCGAAGACTACAGCGGCTGGGCCGACCTCTGTCACAGCCACAAGGCGCTCTTCATCCTCAATTGCCGCGCCTCGGCCCTCGGCATTCTCAAATCGCCCGGCAGCCTCAGCGCCGACATCGCCTGCGGCGACGCACAGTCGCTCGGCATGCCTCTCAACTACGGCGGCCCGGGTCTCGGATTTCTCTGCACGACCAACGCCTTGGTAAGAAAGATGCCGGGACGCATCGTCGGCCGCACCACCGACGCTGAGGGTCGCCGCGTCTTCGTCCTCACCCTCCAGGCCCGCGAGCAGCACATCCGCCGCGAGAAAGCGACGTCAAACATCTGCTCTAACCAAGGCCTCATGGCTCTCCACACCGTCGTCTACCTCTCGCTCATGGGCAACGAAGGCCTCCGTCAAGTCAACGACCTCGGCTACGGCGGCCTGCGCCTGCTCGCCGAGAAGCTCGAGGCCACGGGCAAGATGAAGCTGAAATATCCCGACCGGCCCTTTATCGACGAAGCTGTCTTCGAAATTGCCGACGGACTCAACGCCGACACCATTCTCGAGGCTGCCGCCAAGGAAGGCATTCTCGCCGGCATCAAGCTCGACGAGCGCGAGCTCCTTGTCGCCGTCACCGAGATGCAGTCGCCGGCCGACATCGAGCGATATGCCAACCTGATTGCTTCACTTAAAAAATCATGACGAGGATGAACGCTAAGTTATATGACAAACTGATATTCGAGCATTCGGCTCCCGGCCGTAAGGGTTTCAGCCTCCCGCGGAACACCTACAGCCACCACATCGGCGAGATTGCCTCGCTCTGCCGCGACCGCGTCGACGACCTTCCCGAGGTCGACGAGCCGACGGTCGTGCGCCATTATACCAACATGAGCAACAACAACTTCGGCGTCGACACGGGCTTCTATCCGCTCGGCTCCTGCACGATGAAATATAACCCGAAGATCAACGAAGAGCTCGCCGCCGGCGTCAAAGGCCTGCATCCCGCGCAGCCTGCATCGACGGTTCAGGGCGCTCTCGAAATTTACCGCCGCCTCGAGCTCGCGCTCTGCGAAATCGGCGGCATGGCCGAGTTTACGCTCAATCCTTTCGCCGGCGCCCACGGCGAGCTGACGGGCCTGCTCGTCATCCGCGCCTATCACGCCTCGCGCGACGACTTCGGCCGAAAGACGGTCATCGTGCCCGACTCGGCCCACGGCACCAACCCCGCCAGCGCGGCTGTCGCAGGCTTCAACATCGTCGAGGTCAAGAGCCTCCCCGACGGCACGGTCGACATCGACGACCTCGCCTCGAAACTCGACGACAGCGTGGCCGCGATGATGATGACAAACCCCAACACGGTCGGCATGTTCGAGAAAAACATCCCGGCCATCGCCGAGATGGTCCACAAGGCAGGCGCCCTGCTCTACTACGACGGCGCCAACCTCAACCCTATGCTCGGCATCGCCCGACCCGGCGACATGGGCTTCGACGTCATGCACATCAACCTCCACAAGACCTTCTCGACACCTCATGGCGGCGGCGGTCCGGGCGCAGGTCCGGTCGGCGTACGCGCGGGTCTCGAGAAATTCCTTCCCACGCCGCGCGTCATCAAAAAAGACGACGGCTCGCTCTATGTCGAGCGCTTCAACGACTCGTCGTTCGGCAGCATCTCGGCCTGGCTCGGCAACTTCACGGTCTATATCAAGGCTTTGGCCTACATTCTCTCGCTGGGCCGCGACGCTCTCTCGATGGCCGGTCAGCTGGCTACGCTCAACGCCAACTACATCATGCACTCGCTCGACGACCTCTATAAGTTGCCGATTCCCGGCCCGTGCAAGCATGAGTTTGTCTTCGACGGACTCAAGGACAAGTCGACAGGCGTCACAACGCTCAACGTCGCCAAGCGTCTGCTCGATTTCGGCTTCCACGCCCCGACAATCTACTTCCCGCTGCTCTTCCACGAGTCGCTGATGATCGAGCCGACCGAAACCGAGAGCCGCGAGACGCTCGATCGCTTCATCGAAGTGATGCGCGAGATTGCCCGCGAGGCTGCCGAGGCGCCTGATAAGGTCAAGGAAGCTCCCCATGACACGCCCGTGCGCCATCCCGACGACACCGAGGCGGCTCTTCACCCGATATTGACCTGGAAACAGCTATGCGACAAGCCGACTGCATCATAATAGGCGCAGGTCCCGGCGGCTACGAGACAGCCGCCGCGCTGGCCGCCACCGGTAGCGACGTGGTTCTCGTCGAGCGCGACAGTCTCGGAGGCACCTGCCTCAACCGCGGCTGCATCCCGACGAAATGCCTATGCGCCTCGGCCGCCATCATCGACGACATCCGACGCGCCGACGCTTTCGGCGTCAGCGTCGCTTCGTTTACCACCGACTATGGCAAAGCCCACGCGCGCATCGCCGAGGTGACCTCGCAACTGCGCTCGGGCATCGAGTCGCTGCTCGCCAAAGTGACCGTCGTCAAAGGCACAGCCTCGCTCGAGCAAGGCCATGTTGTCGTTGTCGGCGACGAGCGCTTCACCGCCCCGCAGATCATCATCGCTACGGGGAGCACTCCGGCGATACCGCCGATCGAGGGCGCCGAACTTGCCGTCACCAGCGA
>CALZQD010000017.1 GCA_945828175.1 uncultured Bacteroidales bacterium
TCGTGCTTCGGGGCGGTTGGCGCCGCCGCATCGGGTGCATTTGTTGTCGGTGTTCATGGCTTCTTGGTGAATTGGAAGAAGAGCGAGCGCCCTGTCGAGGGATTGATGTATTTGCCTGTCATATAGCTGTCGCCGGTGGTGAGGGTGGCGTTGTAGTGGCCGCCGACGGCTCCGGTCGATGATATGACCGTCATGGTGATGCCTCCGTCGGGCGCGGGTTTGACGATGGCCGTCTGGCGCAGCGGGTTAGAGTAGGAGATGATGATTTTTGCGCGGGTTGAGCCGTCGGTCGTCGTGACTGTCATAGAGGCGCCGACGCCGTCGAAAGTGCCTGTCCATGAGCCGTCGAGCCCCGAGGTAGCGACTTCGGCGACCTTCTCTGTCCTGACGGCCGGAGCGTTGCGGCTGTCGAGTAATGTCGGCGTGACGAAAATGTTGAAGGCCACCGTGGCTGCTGAGAGCACGAGCAGCACGGCGCCGCAGCGCAGCATCTTCTTGATTTTCGAGCGGGCCTCGTCGGTGCTGCTGCGGAGGATGTCGAGCAGATAGCCGGGCTGCGTGGACTTGAAGATCTTTGATGTCGTGCCGAAGGCCTCGCCGATGAGGCGCAGACGCACGGTGTCGTTCATCGACGACGCCGAGACGCCGGCCATGGCCTTTTTCTTGGTCGAGACGAAGATGTCGCGCCCGAAATACCAGATGGCGAGGGCGAGCAGCGCCGCCAAGAGCCACGGGGCGATGACGACGAGAAATTTGAAGACGAAGACGGTGAGGCCGTAGATGATGAGTCCGACGATGCCCGCGGCGATGAGATTGGGCCGCGATGATGCCAGACTCGCCAGACCGGCAATGACGCCGAGAGCGATGCCGACGTAGTGGCCCGAGGCCTCGATGAGCGGCTTGAGGGCGCGGCCGATGTCACTGAAGCCCGTGACGAGCAGTATGACGAAGGTGGCCAGCATCGGTATGAAGCATAGCAGGACGGTGAGAATCTGTATCGTGCGGATATTCTTCCACGCGCGTTTCTCGTCGGCGATGGCGTCGTTGAGGGTCGCTGCGAGTTTCGACGAGCGGGCTATATAGTTGCAGTCGGGCAGATGTTTGACGAGGTAGTCATAGTAGTCGCCAGTGAGGTCGGAGTAGGAGCGGCGTTTGTAGTCGGCCGAGGGATTTTCTTGGAAAAAACCTGTCAGCCAGTCGGGGAGACGCTGTTTCTCGAAGTGCAGCACAGACGAAGGACAGCTTTCGACGTCGGCGAGGCTGAGCAGTTTGCGTCCGTGGCCCTGCGAGGGGTAATAGGGACATGAGCCGCCCCAGCCGCGGATGACCTTGTAGGTGGCGATTTCGTCGTTATAGGGTCCGATTTTGCCGGCATTGTCGCTCGACGAGAGGTTTTTGCAGTAGCGCACCCAGCTAATCTGGCGGTCGTATTTGCCCTTCGACTCGAGATAGCGGTAGAGGCGCGAGCCGTTGAAGGCGCTGCTGCCCAACTGCTCTGTAAGTCTGAGGCCGAGCGACGATAGTCCGGCCATCTCGCGGCTCATCTCCTCGGCGAGCTGGGCTGGAGTGAAGAGGTAGTCGATGGCGTTTGAGTCGGTGACAAAATTATATGAGGCTGCCGGCGCGAGGGCATAGAGCGTCGCCCAGCTGTCGCGGGTGCGTCGCGCCGTGTCGGCGACCTTGCCGGCGAGAGCCTTGTCGCGGGCTGCGAGCCAGGTGAAAAAGTCGTCGCCCATGATGTTTTTGATCGAGACGGCGTCGAGGCCCGGCTCGTGGGCCACGGCGATTATGTCGCTGACGCTTCGGGCGTTGTGCCATTTGCCTTTGATGTCCTTTATCGGATAAGGCAGCGAGGAGTCGAGGGTGTAAATGAGGTCGAAGAAATAGCAGTCGGCGTCGCGCGCTATGAGCCGCGGATATTTGTCGGCGAGAGCCTCGAGGCCGCAGGCGCGCATGTAGACGTAGAGCAGGGCGTCGGGCCGGGCGAGCGTTTCCTTATATTTCGAGGCGTTGGCCCAGAGCTCGGCGGCGATTTCGGCCGGCGTGACGATGCGGTTGCCCTTGACGCCCGTGAAGGGCATCTCGGGGTCGAGCAGCAGGCAGACGGCGAAGAGGCCGGCCTCATGGTTGTGGGGATAAAGCTCCTCGGCGATGTTGTCTATCTCGACCGCGGTCTCAGGGCGTCCGAGGTCCATGAACCACTGTTTGAGGGTGCCGCTGTAGAGGTATTTGATGGCGAGGCTGCGGTCGGCCCACATCATCGCGGCCAGTTCGGCCGGGCTTTGGGCGACCTGGTTGCGCGACGAGTTGAAGATGATTCTGAAGCCTGTGGCGTTCTTGTGATAGTCGGCCATGTCGAAGACCGTCTCGCCTGCGGCCCAGCGTTTTATCGTGGCGAAGTCGGCGCGTTGCGCTATGTCGCGGCGTGTGAGCGCCTTGATTAGCGACAGGCTGTGGGGCGACATATCGTCGGGGTAGGGCAGCGCTTCGTTCTGTTTCTTCATGATGAGTTCGCGCTCGTTGCCGCGGAGGCTGTCCTCGCCAATCCAGAGGGCGAGGAGCGACATGCCCATGGCGTAGTAGTCGCTCTTGCGGTCGACGTCGATGAGGCGGCGGTCGATGCTGATATAGCATTCGGGCGCGGCGTAGACGGGTGTGCGGCCGCTGTCGATCTTGCAGCGTCCGTCGGCGCCGATGCCGCGGGCGATGCCGAAGTCGGCGAGCACGAAGCGGCGGTGTAAGTCGTCGGCATAGAGGAAGTTTGCCGGCTTGATGTCGCGGTGTAAGATTCTGTGGCTGTGGCAGAAGTCGATAGCCGACGCCATATTGAGGGCAATCTCGCGGAAGCGCTGCTCGTTGCCGCGGATGTTCTCGCCCTCGAGACCGCCGACGGGATAATAACGCTGCACTTCGTAATAGCGCTCGACCGAGGGGTCGTCGGGGTCGTGCCAGACACCGTGGTCGTAGACGTCGACCGTCAGGCCGTTGCCGCGGGCGCGGCAGAGGCGGTCGATGACGCCGTCGTCGGGCCGATGCCCCGGACGGTAAAGCTTGATGGCGAACTTGTTGCCGCCGTTTTCGGCAAGAAGCACCGAGGCCTCGCCTGTGGCTGACGACAGTCGTTTGACGACCTTGAAATCGAGTTTGCCGAGGCGATAGCTGTCGCGGTCGGCAGGGAGCGGCGCGCCGCCTCCGTTATCGTTGACGACGGCTGTGCCGCCGCCTGCGATGGTCGTGCCGCCGCCGGCTATAGCGGTGCCTCCGCCGGCAATGGCAGTTCCGCCCGAGGCTATCGCCGTACCGCCCCCGGGGGCGACAAAGGTGCCTGTGCCGGGGTTGTCGATGACGGCCGAGCCGGTCGGTGATGTCGCCGGCGGCGGTGATGGTATGGGTGTCTTCGTACTCATAGTCGTACTCGGTTAAATCAGATGTTTACGCTTTCGGTGCCGGCGGCGCGGGTCCTGACCTCGATTTCGCGGTAAATCCACTTGCCGCCGAGTTCGGGGCGATAGCACTCCGAAGGCGTCGAGTGGTGGCAGCCGCACCAGTTGCATATCCAGCCGTCTTTGACGCGGCTGCGGGTCGTCACGTCGGTCATGACGACGATGTGGCAGGCTGTGAAGAAGTTGCGCTGCTCTTCGGCATTCATGGCCTCGTCGGGGACGATGGCGTCGAGGGCGGCCTGCATCTCGCGCGCCTTGAGGCGGTAGGCTGCGATGGCGTCGGCGACCGACGAGCCTCCGACATTGAAGCGACGGCGCTCTTTCACTGTGAAATTGTCATTGACATTGCTGTTGTCGACACCTTTGCCGTCATTGCTGTCGGCCGGCCCGTTGCCCGCTAGGGCCATGAGGCTGTCGTAGTCGGCGAGGGTGCGCCGCTCTTCTTCACTGAGGCTTATAGTGCTGTCGTCGAGGTTGATGACCTCTGTCTCGCCGTCGGAGTCGGGGCTTATGATGCCTGCGTCAGCGAGTTGAGCCTCGAGTTCGGCTAATTCGAGAGCCAGCTGGTGGGCCTGGGCCACGCGCGGGTCATCTTTGACGCGATCGAGCATCCTGTTGGCCATCTCGTTGAGCGGGCGGGAGCATACACGACAGAAGCTGCGCTGGTTGTGGGCGCCGCAATGGGGACAGCGCAGGCCTTCGCGCGGATTGCCGCACTCGGCGCAGAAGCGGTCGTCGGGGTCCATCGCTGCGCCGCAGAAGGTGCAGCGCTCGGTCGACAGGCTGTGGCCGCAGGCGGGGCAGATGATCATGCCCTGAGGCACTTCGGCATGACAGTTGGGACAGGTGTGCGAGGCCGAGACCGGTTCGCCGCAGTCTTCGCAGAAAGCGGCGCCTGTCGTGAGGAGTGCTCCGCAGCGGCGGCAGTGGTTTGCGTTACTGCCGTCGTCGGTCTTGCGTAGTTCGGCATATTGCTCGGCCTGGCGGTAGAGCTTGTTTTCGGGGGCGTTGAAGTGTTTGTCGCGGTAGTGTGTCATTTGCGGTGTCGAAGGTTAATGTCAGTGATAAAGAGGCAGGAGCAGGCGGGCGCCGCCGCGTCCGCCTGCGGCTGTATAGCTGTAGGCGACGCGCTGCAGGAGTCTGTGACGCCGTTTTTTAGTGGCTGAGAGAGCGCGGTCGAGCATGGCGCGGCCGACGGCGCGGTCTTCGCGGGCGCAGAGTCCGGCGGTAATGGCGCGTTTGAGTTCGACGATGTCGGCGTCAGCGGCGCCGATGGTCGTCTTTATTGTGTCGAGTGCGTGGTTGAGGAGGGTGGCGTCGGTGGCGAAACTAAGGCCGGTAATCGATTTCTCACCGGCAATCACGTCGACAGTGATTTCGCTGCCGGCGAAAACCGTGACGGGATTGAGCGCGAGGATGCGCTGGCCGTATTCGATGTCGTTCCAGCGTAGGACGCTTTCGTTCCAGCCTCCGGCGCGGCGGGCGAGATCTGTACGGATGCAGTAGCGCTGCGGCGCCATCGAGCCGTCGAAGATGTTGCGGCGCGCTAAATCGTTTGCGCTAAATGGCTTGACCGAGGCTTTGGTGCCTTCGTGATACAAGATATTCCAGCCGATGAGCGACGCCTTCGGGTTGGCGTCGATAGCCTCGACGGCGCGGGCGATGTGGCGCGGTCGCATCAGGTCGTCAGAGTCGAAAAACATCGTCCACTGAGCCGAAGCCGCCGCCAGGCCGATATTGCGGGCTGCCGATGCACCGGGCGTTGTACACTCGAGAATACTGATTGTCAGGCCGCTGTCGGCCATGCTGTCGCTCCGGCGGCGGAGAGCGTCGAGGGTGCCGTCGGTCGAATTGTTGTCGACGAGAATCAGCTCGAAGTCGCGCGATGTCTGCGCGGCGACAGACCCGAGCGTCGCCATGACGGCCTCGGCGCGGTTGTAGACGGGTATTATGACGCTGATTTTCACCATAGATATTTCTTATTACGACGTTTGAATGCGGGTGCCTTGAAGATGCCCGTCATGATGCCCGCGAAAGCGCGGACGAACGATGCGCGGCCCTGACGGTGAATCAGTCGGGCGCGGGTGTAGACGCGCAGCGGCGCTCCGATGCCGTAGGCCATGGCGACGTAGATGCCGAGGGCCTGGAGGGCGGCGTTTGAGCTGGGCTGACGGCCGCTTGTCGGTCCGTTGTGGCGGCCTGTCACTATGGGGAAGAAGCGTGGTGTGATGCCTTGCCTGAGGGCAGCGATGACGAAAAGTTCGTCTTCGGCGATCGGAAAACGTCCGCCGAGCCCGAGTTCGGGGCAGAATCGCAGCCGTCCGGCGGGCGACTGATTTCGCACGGCTATTTCGACCGAGCTGACCCAGAAACCGTAAGGGAAGGGGAATGTCAGGTCGGTCTCAGCCGACGGATAAGGCTTGCTGCCGGCGCCGTCGAATTTGAAGGTCGCCATGTTGAGGTGGCGATTCGTCTCGAAAGCGACGATGACGGCGGTGAGCGCCTCGGCGTCGTAGGTGATGTCGTCGTCGGCCATGAGGATGATGTCGCCCGTGCAGTGGTCGATGGCGTTGTTGCGGTTGGCCGAAATGCCCTTCGCCTCGCAGCGGTAGATGCTGACGTCGTCGCGCTCGTCGAGCGAGGCGGGGACAGGAGCGCCCTCGTGGTCCTGCCATGAGACGACGTAGCTGACGCCTTTGACGCGCGGCAGCTGCTGTGCTGCGACGCGGGCGATGCCTTCGGGACGCCAGGTGACGAGGGCGAGATTGAGTGTCAGAGGTCTTATGGCCATAGATACTGACGGTTGCGGCGCATGACGGCCGGGGCTTCGGTGATGCCCTTGATGATATGGAAGAGCGAACGGAAGAACGGCGCGCGGCCCTGACGGCGCAGGCGCCACGAGCGTATGACGGCGCGCAGTGGAGCCGACGAGCCATAGCAGAGCGAGAGGAAGACGCCGATGGCCTTGTAGTAGGCCTTCGAGCGGATAACGGTGGCGCCGCTCGGCAGGTTGGGGTGACGGCCGATGCTTACCGGAACGTAGCGGCAGTTGACGCCGCGGCGCACGGCGGCGAGGAAAAATATCTCGTCTTCGGCGGCGGGGTAGAGGGCTCCGGGGCCGAAGTCGGGGCAGAAGCGCAGCCGTCCGGCCTCGGAGTCGCGGCGCACGGCGACTTCGACGGTGCTGACCCAGTAGTCGACGGGCAGCGGCATCGTGAGACGCATCTCGCCGGGCGGGTATGGCTTCGAGCGCGAGCTGTCGTAGCGCAGCGTCGCGAGGTCGAGCTCGGGGTGGCTCTCGAAGATGGCGATGATTTCGCGGAGGGCGTCGGCGTCGTAGGCGATGTCGTCGTCGGCCATGAGGATGATGTCGGCGCGGCAGTGGTCTACGGCGTTGTTGCGGTTGTTGGCGACGCCCGTCAGTTCGCAGCGGTGAATCTCTACGTCGTCGCGCTGAAGCAATGACTCGGGAACCGGTGCGTCGCCGTGATTTTGCCACGAGACAACGAAGCGCACCCCGTCGACGCGCGGCAGCTGCTGTGCTGCGACTCGGGCGATGCCTTCAGGCTGCCAGGTGACGAGGGCGAGGTCGAGAGTCATAGCTTTGAGGTCCAGAAATCGAGAAAACGTTGGGCTACAAGGCGGCAGTCGTAGTGGCGCTCGACAAACTGACGCGAGCGGCGGCCGCGCGGAGCTATCGCCTGCGGGTCGGAGACGAGGGCGTCGAGAGTCTCAACGAGGCGGTCATAGTCGACCGGGGCGTTGATGACAGGGTCGCAGGCAGGCTCGCCGATGAAATCGTAGAATTCGGGCTCTGCGCCGCTGACGGCGTTGAGTCCGTAGGCCATCGCCAGCAGGGCGTTTGTCGCCGGCGAGTAGCTGTAGAGCTGGTCGAGCGATATGTGATGGCCGCATATCGTCTTGATATATTGGTCGTAGGGTAGATTCTCGATGATAGAGAGCGTCACGCGGCCCTTGTGGCGGGCGATGATGTCGCGGGCGGCGGCTTCGAGTACGTCGGTGCCTTTCTCGACACAGCGCTCGCGGTGGCGTCCGAGGTAGAGCTTGACGACCTCGGGGTCGGGGTCGAGGTCGACGGGATGGATGTCGCTCAGGTCGATGGGCAGGCCGGCGAAAGCGCATTTATCGGGGCCGAGCGCGCGCGTTATCGCCAGATGATACTCATATAATATAGAGACGGCGCCGTCGATGTTGTTGTAGACATATTCGTGGAACGAGCGTATTTCGTCGTTGTGCCAGTCCTGCCACTTCGCCGGATTGCTCAGGTAGAGCGGCGAGGGACGGCCGTCGATAAACCACTCGGTATAGCGCAGGGGCGAGTCGGGGGCCGAGCAGAGGTCGAGGTAGGCCGAGTCGGTGCCCATGGCCGTGAGAAAAATCGAGCGGTTTTCGCCCTTGAGGCGGTCGAAGAAATATTTTGTGCGTATCGGCCTGAGGTTGAGGAAGCCGGGGTTATGGATGGCGACGATGTCGAAATTCTTGAGTCGCGGCATGATGCCGTAGCGCAGGCGCAGCATCAGTTCGAGGCCGGCGGCCTGCGACTTGCCGCGTCGGGCGATGTCGATGTCGCGGGCGGTGTTCTGCCATTTCGAGCCGTCGGAGACGACGGTCACATCGTGGCCGAGGCTGCGCAGCCCCGTCGCGAGAGTGCGGTGGCAGTTGCTGTAGTCGCCCATCAGAAGGATGCGTAAAGCTTGGTTCATGTTTTTCTAAGATTGTGATTAATTTAAAGGAGTATTTTTAAGTGCCTCGGCGAGCGAGTCGCGCAAGGCCGCGTCTGTGATGGCGGCGAGCGCCCGGTCGGTGACGGCGTTGTCGCCTCGGGCGAGTGCCTTGAGTATGGTCTTGTCTTTCAGGGCCGCGCTGCCGACGCCGTCGGGGTCGATGAGGAAGAAGCGCGCTGTCATGGCGTCGTTGTCGCTGTCGGCCGCAATCTGCCGCAGACGCGTCGGCGAAGGATGCGAGGAGTAGGGGATGAATCGCAGCAGCTCAGAGCGCAGCGACGAGAGGAGCGATGTGCGGTCATAGGCCGACGGATAGCGGGCCGTCAGCGCTTCGAGCGAGTCTGAGCCGGGGCGGATGCCTGTTAGCGTCATCGTGCCGTCGGTGTCGATGGCGACGGTGATTTCGTCGTCGCAGGCCTGAAAGCCCTCGTCGGTCACCGGGTCGTGGAAGACGGTCTTGTTGAATATTGTGAGCGCCTTATGGCCCTCGGGAGTGAGCTCGCAGGCCGGGACGATGGAATTGTATTCGACGTAGAGGTCGACGGCGTTGCCCTCGCTGTCGGTGAAAGCTATTGGCGACAGAAATGAGCGGTCGTCGCAGCGTCCGGCGTAAAGGGCGTCGGCAACGCTGCCGTCAGCACCGTAGGTGACAAGCAGATACCATGCGGGTGTCTCGCCATACTCGACTCTGAACGACGCGAGCCAGCTGCTGTCTGAGGTCGGCATGACGCGCTCGACGGCGACAGCGCCTGCGTCGATGATGTCATCGGTGATGTCGGCGCGGATGATGTCGTCGCGCAGCAGGGCGCGGCAGTCGATGACCGTCTCACGCGTCGGGTCGTCGTTTTCGACGACATAGCCGAGGTTGTCGACGCTGATTCCGGCGTCGGTGAAAAATGCGGGCAAGGCGGCTAAGAGTATGGCAGACAGATTCATGGCAGCTCGGTTTTAATGAAGGGCTTCGATGCCGGCAACTTCGGTCGAGCATTCGCCGATCGGGCCGTTGACCTGAAGCACGGCGGTGTATATTCTGACGAAGTCGATGCGCGAGAGTCCGGCGGCGTGACCGTCGGGACCTATGGCGCTGCTGATGTCGATGCCGCGTGCCGGGTCGTTGTTGGGCCGGCTGTCGGCATAGCCGTCGTAGACGTATTGTTTATATTGCTTCGACTCAGTGTCATAGAAACCGTTGTCAGGCAGGCGGCGGCCTGTGAATGTCATGGTCTTGCCGACGTTGAGCCACTGGGGCACGAAAGGCTGATCGTGATAGTCCGAGCCGTTGTAGAGCGTGCCCGAGGCGCCGCGGTTGTCGGTCCAGGTGATGTGGCGCGGGCCGAGGATGTTGTATGTCACCGAGTAAGAGGCGTCGGTGGCGCGCGCTTCTTCAGAGCCGGCGATTTCACACCAGCCGTCGTCGGGCAGGCCGTTGCCGTTGCGGTCTTCCATTACGAGGATTATGCCGGGCTCCGAGCTGCCGCAGCGGCGTCCGTCGGGAGCGTCGGTCGAGTAGTAGGCGTTGCCGAGGACAGCAAAGTCGGCGCGTCCCGGTGTGTTGGTGATATATCTGTCGAGCTTGAGCGTGATGCTGCCGCCCCAGGCGCCGAGCGAGATATAGTCGCCCTTGTTGAGCGCGTCGGTGGCCTTGCGCCTGATTGCGGCCGCGTCGTCGCCTGCGGCATAGGCCGGCACGATGTTGATAAACTGGCCGGGAGCGGGCGAGTAGTCGATGACCTCGACGCTGACCCTGCCGGGCAGGGCCTCGCCGTCGTCGTCGTCGATGACTTCGTCCTTGTTACAGCCGCAGAGCGAGGCCGCGGCTGTAGCAAAGGCGATTATGGATGCTGCGTGCGATAGATTCAGACGTTTTCTAATCATTTGATTTTAGATAATTTGATAGCCGCGCCGCCGCTGCGTCCCTCGGGGATCGAGAGGACAGTGTTTCTGTCGACTTTCTTCTGCTCGATGATGAGCTGGGTGGGGTTGCTGTCGTGGTTGGCGTCGGGGCCGTCGCGGTATATCGTTGCGAGATACCGGCAGTCGGGGTCGAGGAAGTCGAGCGCGATTGTGGCCGTGCGGGCGTCGTCGCCTGTGGCGCTGCCGACAAACCAGCTGTCGCCGCCTTTCTCCTTGCGGGCTACGGTGACATATTTGCCGATTTCAGCCTCGGGATAGACGGTGCGGTCCCAGTCGGTGGGGCAGGTGGCGAGGAATTGGAACGGGCCGGGGTTGGCCGCGTAGTTCTCGATGATGTCGCTTGCCATCTGCAGCGGCGAGTAGAGTATCACGAAGAGAGCGAGCTGCTTGGCGAGGGTCGTGTGGACGACGGTCTGCGGATGGCGCGGATTCTCGAAACTGAATGTGCCGGGGGTGAAGTCCATCGGGCCCGCCAGACCGCGGGTGAAGGGCAGGGTGACGGTGTGGACGGGGGGATTGCCGCCTTTCTCGTCCCATGCGTCCCACTCCTGGCCGCGGACGCCTTCCTGGGTCATCAGGTTGGGCCATGTGCGCTGGAGACCTGTCGGCATGACGGGTTCGTGATTGTCGACAGCGATTCTGTTGGCGGCGGCGCGTTCGATGACGCGGCGGTAGTGGCGCACGGCATATTGGCCGCTGTTGCGTTCGTTGCCGTCGAAGGGTGTGCCGGCGTAGCCCGTCTTGACATAGTGCATGCCGTTGTCGGCATAGAGTCTGAGTGCGTCTTCGAGCTGGTCGTCGTAGTTCTTGATGTGGCCCGACGTCTCGTGGTGACCGATGAAGGCTATGCCTTTCTCACGGGCGTAGTCGTTGACTGCCTTGAGGTCGAAGTCGTCGTATGCCCGGGTAAACGAGAAGTCGTATGTGCGCCAGTCGGGGTTCCAGCCTTCGACGAGGACACCGTCGAAGCCGTTAGCGGCTGCGAAGTCGATGTAGCGCTTGGTGTTTTCGGTGGTGGCACCGTGTTTCGAGCCGTCATACCAGGTATTGTTGCCCATGTGCATGTCCCACCAGATGCCGATATAGCGCATCGGTTTGATCCACGACGTATCCTCGATGGCGCAGGGCTCGTTGAGGTTGAGCATCAGGCGCGAGAGGGCGAGGTCGCCGGCCGAGCGGGTGATGATGAGTGTGCGCCAGGGCGATACGCGGGTGTCGGTGACGAAGACCTTCTCGCCTGTCGACCAGGGTGTAAGCTTGGCGTGGAGTGTATTGCTGCCGGGCGTTGCTTCGACGTTCATGGCGGCATAGTCGGTGAGGTTGGCCTCGTGGATTGCCATGACGTGGCCGTCGGCGGTGGTGATGGTCACGGGTGTGCTTGCCCAGCCGATGCTGTCGAGGGGCTTCTCGGTGAAAACGCCCTCATAGAAATTGGTCTCGTAGGGTATCGACCATGCCTTGTGGTTGGCCGGGAAGGCAAACTCGGTTATCTCGTCGTCGACGACGAAGTCGCCGAGCGCTTTCGAACGCGGGAATTCATATCTGAAGCCTACGCCGTCGTTGAAGACGCGGAAGACGAGCGCGATGTGGCGACCCGGAGCTGTCTTTTTCTGAACGAGGTCGACGCGCAGCTCGTTATAGTTGTTCTCAATCTGCGATTCCTCGCCCCATACGGGCTGCCAGGTCTCGGCGTGTGAGTCTCTTGCCGTAGAGGCCACCGAGAAGCCCTCGGTCATGTCAGGCGCATCCTTGAGCTTGAGGCCCAAACGCGAGCGGTCGAGTATCGGGGTAGAGCTGTCGGTGACACTGTAGTAGACGCGACCCTGCTTGTCGAGGTCGATTTTTACTGAGATGTTGCCGTCGGGCGATGTTACTGTGAGCTTGTCGTTCTTGGCCGAAACCGCGAAGACAGCTGTCAGCATCAGCAGAAGGCTGAGAAATTTACGAGTCATTCTGTAGATAATGTTTTGGGTTAGGTTTATAGGTATTATCAGCAAAGTTACAAAAAAATTTGCATATATAAGAGCGATAGTTTATTTTTGCGCCATCGTAATATCATATTAATATCATTTATACATTATGCAGGAAAACAAAGAGACGGCCTTCAGTGGCCGCGTATTCAACGGCTTTGCAATGCTGGCCGTGGCACTTCTGATTATCCCCGCGGCCATCGTAGCCATGGTTAAACTCGCCGACTCAGGCATTTTTGACAGCGAAGACGCCCTTATCGGCACTATCGTCGGCAGCTCGTTCGCAACCCTTGTGCTTGTGCTCATCCT
>CALZQD010000018.1 GCA_945828175.1 uncultured Bacteroidales bacterium
TCTATGCACCGCAAACCCCGCGCCGCCTCGTCGGCTGCGGATGTCAGCGCCGTCGTCGATATGCCTTAGATGTTTAACTGACAATTTTTTACATAACAATAAATACAACCATTTAACTATTTATGAGACTGAAACTGTTTCTGCTACTGCTTCTGACGGCCACACTGCCGTCACTGGCACAAACTGCCACCGTCGTCGGCGTCGTTACCGACGGCTCTAACGGCAGTCCGGTCAGCGGAGCCTATGTCACACTCCAAGACAGGGGCGTCTCGGCGACCACAGGCTTCAACGGCGACTTCCGCGTCACCGGTGTACAGCCCGGAGATGTTTATGTTATCGTCACTTGCGACGGCTATCAGAGCGCCGGCTTCAACGCCACAATCAAAGCGCCCTCGACCGACCTCGGCACCATCTCACTCACACCCGACTCGGCCGATGACTTCTACGGCGACAACGAAGACATGATCTTCGACGAATCGGTGCTCGAAGACGAAGAAGGCAACACACAGGGCATCGCTGCCCTCACTGGCGCCAACGACGACATATACTACAGCACGGCTTCGTATAACTTCTCGCCCATGTACTTCCGCTACCGCGGCTACGACAGCGAGTATCAGACCGTCTACATCAACGGCGTGCCCTTCAACGACCTCATCCGCGGACGCTTCAACTTCTCGAGCCTCCTCGGCATGACAAGCCGCGCCTTCAGAAACAAGACAACAACCATCGGCATGGGCGCGGCCAACTACGGCTTCGGCAGCATCGGCGGCAGCACTAACTACAACACCGTCACCGACCTCTATGCTCCCGGATTCAACGGCAGTCTCGCCTTCACAAACTCCAACTATATGTTACGCGCCATGGCAACTTATGCCTCGGGCGTCAACAAACACGGCTGGGCATACACCGTCAGCGGCATAGGCCGTTATGCCAACGAAGGTGTCATCGAAGGCACATTCTACAACTCGGGCGGCCTCTTCCTCTCGGTCGAGAAAATCTTCAACCCCCACCACTCGCTGACTCTCACCGCCTTCGGCGGCCCGACACAGCGCGCTACCGCCCAGGCCACATATCAGGAAGCCTACGACCTCGCCGGCTCTAACCTCTACAATCCCGCTTGGGGCTGGCAGGACGGCAAAAAACGCTCGTCGCGCATCACCGAGACATTCGACCCCACCGTGATGCTCAACTATATCTTCAAGAAAAACAACACCACGGTCAACACATCGGCCGCTATGCGCTGGGTAAGATACACCCGCACGGCCATCCAGTACTATCAGGGCAACAACCCCGACCCCTCGTACTACCGCAACCTGCCGTCATACTACAAAGACAGCCCCGAGCAGTTCGACATGTACACCGACCTCTGGAAACATGACAAATCATTCCGCCAGATCGACTGGGATGAGCTCTATCAGATGAACTACCTCAACAACATCCAGAACGAGACCCTCCCCGAAGCCGACAAGAAAGGCTCGTCATACATCATGGAGAACCGCGTCAGCAACCAGGTCAACGCCATCTTCAACAGCTATGTCAACACCCGCATCAACGACTGCATGAGCCTCCAGGGCGGCGTGACATTCAACTACACCAAGGCATCGTTCTACAAAACCATACGCGACCTCATGGGCGGCGAATTCTGGATCGACGTCGACCCATTCAGCCTCCGCGAGTTTGCCATCGCTCCCGACAACCTCCAGAATGACCTCGACCATCCCTACCGCCGAGTCAAAGAAGGCGACAAATTCGGCTACAACTATGACATCCGCGCCCTTCAGGCTACCGCATGGCTCCAGAACGTCATCACCCTGCCCCACTGGGATGTCAACTACGGCATCAAGATGAGCTATACACAGTTCCAGCGCGAAGGCTATATGCGCAACGGCCGCGCTCCGCAGAACTCGCTCGGCAAGAGCGACATGCTCAAGTTCGACAACGGCGCCATCAAAGCCGGTGCGACCTATAAGCTCAACGGCCGCAACTACTTCAGTGCCCATGTCGAATACGGCACACGCTCGCCTCTGGTCGACAACGTCTTCATCGCTCCGCGCGTCAAGAACACCGTCGCAGCCAACGTCGAGAGCGAGCGCGACTTCTCGGGCGACCTCGGCTATACATGGAACTACCGCCGCTTCCGCGGTTCACTGACAGGCTTCTACACCCAGGTCGACAACGGCATCGAGCGCACAGGCTTCTATGACGACTACTACCGCACCTATACCAACTATGTGCTCACCGGAGTCAAGCGCGTCTACAAAGGCATCGAGCTCGGCATGGCCTACAAGATCACACCCTCGATCACAGCCACATTCGCCGGCACATACGCCCGCTACCAGTATAAGAACAACCCTCAGGGCACCCGCACATTCGAGAACGGTCTTCACCCCGACACAACGCAGACCGTCTATCTGAAGAACTTCTACCTCGGTTCGACACCTCAGACACAGTGTAACCTCGGCATCGACTGGGCAGCTCCCGGCAACTGGTTCTTCAACATCAACGGCACATTCCAGGGCGACGCCTATGTCAACCTCTCGCCGCGCTATCACGAACAGTTCCCCGGTCTGGCCTCGGCCGACATCTGGGACGGAGGTGTTCCCACCCGCGAGCAGCTCGAAGCCAAAATCGAAGAACTCACCGACCAGGACAAACTCAAAAACGCATTCACCCTCAACCTGTCGATTGGCAAACTGATCTACATCAACCGCAAGGTGTCGATGAACATCAACCTCAACATCAACAACGTCCTCAACAACCGCGACGTCGTCACCTACGCCTACCAGCAGGGCCGACTCAACGAAACGACTTACGACCGCAACGCCTACCCCAACCGCTACAGCTATGCGCAGGGCGTCAGGGCCTTCCTCAACATCGGCGTAAGATTCTAACGACTGTATAAACATTACACTATAATGAATATCACGACAATGAAAAAGTCACTATTATATATCACATCACTGCTGTTGAGCGCCACGGCAATGACATCGTGCGACGACGACTTCGCCCGTCCGCCGATTGTGATGCCCGAGGCTGAAATGGCCGGCAAAGAAAACATCACCATCGCCGGACTCAAAGACCTCTACTGGCAGAATGAAAACAACTATGCCGTGGAGACAACCGTCAACGCCGAGGGCAGCGACCTCATCCTCAAGGCGCGTGTAATCTCTACCGACATCAACAGCACCCTCTACAACTATATTTATGTCGAAGACGAGACCGGCGGCATGAGCATCGCCGCGCGTCAGGTGAAATCAAGCCAGAAGCTCGCCACCCAGTTTGCTCTCGGCCAGGAAGTATATATCAACGTCAGCGGTCTGTATGCAGGCCGCTACGCCGGACTCTTCCAGCTCGGCGCACTCTCGTCTACCGGCGGCACGACATTCCTCGAGAACGCCGTACTCCTCGAGCACATGCAGGCCAACGGCCTCGCCGAGCCCGAGCTCATCACCTATAAAGACGTCACTCTCGCCGAGCTCAAGAGTGCCCTCAACTCGCAGGAGACCGTCCGCAGCATGATGGCAACATCGGTCAAGATTAGCAACGTCAGCTTCTCTAAGCCCGGCGCCAAGTTCATCCCCACCGAAGGCCAGGACAACAGCATAGCCTTCAAAGACGCCGACGGCAACTCGATGGTCATCCGTCTCAACCGCTACTGCACCTTCGGCCGCGACCTCATTCCCTCGGGCACAGGCTCGATAAAAGGCATCCTCGGCTTCTTCAACAACGACTGGCAGCTCATCATCAACAGCATCGACGACCTCGAAGGCTTCACTCCCGCCGAAGAGAATCCAGATACCCCCGACAATCCCGACCAGCCCGACCAGCCCTCGACAGGCAACGGCGACGGCACAGAGGCAGCGCCCTTTAACTGCGCCGCTGTCATCGGCGGTGCTACCGGCACTGACAAATGGGTCAAAGGCTACATCGTCGGTTGGGTCGACGGAATGACGCTCTCTGAAGGCGCCAAGTTCAACAACGAAGCCACCACTAACACCAACTTCCTCATCGCCGACAATGCCGAGGAGACAAACGTAGCCAACTGCGTTCCCGTCCAGCTCCCGACCGACGTCCGCAACTCGCTCGGCCTCCAGGCCAAGCCCGGCAACTATAAGAAAGAAGTCATGCTCAAGGGCAGCCTCGAGAAATACTTCGGCACCGCCGGCCTCAAGAGCGTCACCGAGTTCAAGATCGACGGCGCCGAGACGCCCGACGTGCCCTCTGAACCCGTCTCTTTCATCGACGAGACCTTCGAGACAGGCATTCCCGCCGGCTGGGCAAACATAAAGGTTTCTGGCGACAAGCAGTGGTTTCAGACCTCGTACCAGAACAACGGCTACGCCGCCATGACAGGCTACAAGGGCACACAGCCGCCCTTCGATGCCTGGCTGCTCACGCCCGCCATCGACCTCAGCAAGGTAACCGACAAGAAACTCACCTTCGACACCCAGGTCAACGGCTACGGCTCGAAGACATCGGTCTTCGAGGTCTATGTCCTGACCTCGACCGACATCGCCACGGCAACCAAGACCAAGCTTAACCCCACCATCGCCGTGGCTCCCGAATCGGGCTACTCGGAGTGGGCCAACTCGGGCGACGTCAGCCTCGCCGACTACAGCGGCATCGTCTACATAGGCTTCAGATTCTACGCCACCGAAGACGCCAACTACGCCACATGGTGTGTCGACAACGTCAAAGTAGGCTCTGCTCAGTAATCCTAAACCACAACAGTCAAAGACAAATGAAAACATTCAGATATTACATAAGCGGGGTTGCGGCAGCCATGATGCTCGCCGTCGCCCTACCCGCCTGCCAGGACGACGTCGACGCCCCCAAGATCGACGTCCCCGTGGCAACACAGCAGGCCAACATTTCGATTCTCGAGCTCAAGACGCTCTTCTGGGACGACGCCACCAACTATGCCGTCACTGTCCCGGCACGCGAAGACGGTTCTCACTACATCATCAAGGGTCGAGTAATCTCCACCGACGAAGAAAGCAACATCTACAAAAGCCTCGTCATTCAGGACGAGACAGCCGCAATGGCATTCTCTGTCAACTCTAATAACCTCTACCTCAAATATCGCCGAGGCCAGGAGATCGTCGTTGACGCTACAGGCCTCGATATCGGCAAATACAACGGCCTCCAGCAGATAGGCATGCGCGAATGGTATGAAAACGGCAACGCCTGGGAGGTATCTTTCATGTCGCCCGAGCTCTTCGACTCTCACACCGAGCTCAACGGTCTGCCCGAAATTGAGAAACTCGACACAATCGTCGTCAACAGCTTCGACGAGCTCCCCACAGGTCCCGAAGGTCTCCGTGCCATGCAGAGCCAGATCGTTCGCTTCAACAACGTCGAGTTCCAGAACGGCGGCGTTGAGCAGTTCTCGACCTACCAGTCGAGCGGCGTCAACCAAAACATCGTCGATGTCAACGGCTCGTCGCTCCCCGTGCGCACAAGCGGCTACTCTACCTTCTGGAGCAAGACCCTTCCCACAGGCCGCGGCGACGTCGTAGCCATCTGCAGCTACTATGGCACAACCGGCTGGCAGCTCATGCTCAACGGCTACAACGGCTGTATGAACTTCGGCAATCCCACAGTCGCCCCCGGCACCGCGGACAATCCCTACACCGTCGACGAAGTCGTCGCCTTCGAACAGGCCGAGAAACCCGCCCGCGGCTGGGTCACCGGCTATATCGTAGGCGCTGTAGCTCCCGAAATCGAAACCATCACAGGCAACGACGACATCGAATGGAGCGCCACACCGTTCCTCCCCAACACTCTCGTCATCGGCGCTACAAAAGAGACAAAAGACCTTGCCAACTGCCTCGTCATATCTCTTCCTGAAGGATCTGACCTGCGTAAATACGGCAACCTCGTCGACAATACCGCCAACTACGGCAAACAAATCTGGGTCAGCGGCACATTCGACGAATATATGGGTACCTACGGCGTCATCGACAACCGCGGCACAGCCTCTGAATTCAAGATTGAAGGCGTCACCATCGAAGATCCCTCGGCTCCCGGCGACGGCACCGAAACTTCGCCCTATAACTGCGCTCAGGTAATCGGCGGCGCAACAGGCACCGAAGCCTGGGTCAAGGGCTATATCGTCGGATGGGTCGACGGCATGACCCTCTCTGAAGGCGCCAAGTTCAACAACGAAGCCACCACTAACACCAACATCCTCATCGCCGACGACATCAATGAGACAAGCGTCGCCAATTGTGTCCCCGTACAGCTCCCCGCCGGCAGCGTCCGCAATGCCATTAACCTCCAGACCAACCCCGGCAACTATAAGAAAGAAGTCATGCTCAAGGGCAGCCTCGAGAAATACTTCGGCACAGCCGGCCTCAAGACCGTTACCGAATATAATCTCGACGGCGGTTCTGTCACGCCTCCCACACCAGTCGACCCCGTCAGCTCTATCGACGAAAACTTCGACGCAAGCCTCAACCTGCCCGCCGGATGGTCGCAGGCTCAGATAGCCGGCAACAAAGACTTCTATGTCCGTGAATTCAGCGGCAACAACTACGTCTCTGTCTCGGGCTATCAGGGCAATCCTCCCTTCGATATGTGGCTGCTCACACCGCCGGTCGATATGTCGAAAGTCACCGACAAGACCCTCTCGTTCGACACTCAGGTCAACGGCTATAGCTCGACAACCACTCAGTTTGAAGTCTACGTCCTGACCTCGGCCGATGTTGCTACAGCCAACAAGACCAAGCTCAACCCCACTCTCCCGACACCTCCCGCATCAGGCTATTCGAGCTGGGTAAATTCGGGCGACCTCAGCCTCGCGCAGTTCAGCGGCATCGTCTATATCGGCTTCCGCTACTACGCCACTCAGGACGCTAACTACGCGACATGGGGCCTCGACAACGTCAAGGTAGGCAAAAGCACCGGCGGTGGCGACACACCCACGCCCCCTACCCCCGCGGGTGATTACAAAGGCGACTTCAACAGCTTCAACGGCGGCCAGGCCAAGGCAAGCCCCTACGGCACCTACACCAACGCCACCGGCTGGACCGCTGAGAACTCTATCATCCTCAGCGGCACATCGGGCGACGACAAGAACCCCGCCTTTAAGTTCATCGGCGACAGCGACAAGACCCTCGCCGTCTGCCTCAACGGCAAAGCCTCGACACCGGGCCGCGTCTTCTCGCCCGCACTCACCGGCGGCTGCGGCAAGCTGACATTCAACTACGGCTTCGCCTACTCCGACACCAAGTGCTCGTTCACCGTCAAAGTATCGCAGAACGGCGCCGTCGTCAAAGAGCAGACAGTCCAGCTCGACTCAATTGAGAAATCCAAAGTCTACGACTTCTCGCTCGACGTCAACGTCAGCGGCGACTTCACCGTCGAAATCGTCAACAACTGCCTCTCCGCAGCCACCTCAAACAAAGACCGCGTCGCCATCTGGAACCTCACCTGGACCAACTGATTGCAATAACCCCCTCATACTCCACGAGCCGCAGCCCCCACTGCGGCTCGTTTTTTATCCCCCTTCCCCGACTCAAAAGCCAAAGAACACAAGAGTTTTAGATACCGGGTAAGCCGCTGTTTCTCAGGCCGGAGGCCTGAAATCTTGTTAGCCCCGAGCGCTTGTCGCTAGGGGTAGCCGGGTTACACAAAAACCTCAACCCCGGCGGGGTTGCACTTTATATCACGCCGTAAGCTTCACGCCCCCATCAACCACTTCGCGCACATCGTGCCGGAGGCACGACATTGTCCGAGAACCCCGCGCTTCAGCACGGGGAGAGCACCCAACCCCCGGCAAATCAGTCTCGGAGAGACGTCTTGTAGCTTTTGCCTTATGTTCCTCCCACCCGGCAGATTATGAATTGTGCATTCAATAAGGATTGTGAATTATGCATTGTGAATTGTGAATTGTGAATTGTGAATTGTGAATTGTGCATTGTTTGTGAATTGTGAATTGTGAATTGTGAATTATTTAACTACCTTTGTAGGTTAAACAACAACAATCATCATGAACCGAATTATCGCCCGATTCAAAGACCCGCAAGTTTGGGGTTTCTTCCTTTCCATTGCCGTCATGGCAATAATCTCTATCGCTTTCTTCTACCCCGACGCCGTCGAGGGCAACACCCTGCGTCAGGCCGATATGCAGCAGGGCGCCGCCAATGGACAGGAGGCACTCAGCTACTACCAAGCCACCGGCGAGAAAGCACTGTGGACCAATTCGCTCTTCGGCGGCATGCCGACCTTCCAGATTTCGCCCACCTACCCCTCGAACTCGCTCTTCGACTGGCTCAACAGCGTCTACGGTCTTGGTCTGCCCTCGCCGTCAAACCTGCTGTTCATGATGATGTTCGGTTTCCTTATACTGCTCTATGTGATGAAGATGCGATGGTACTACGCCCTCGCCGGCGCCATAGCCTGGGGCTTCTCCTCGTATTTCATCATCATCATCGGTGCAGGCCATATATGGAAATTCGTCACCCTCAGCTATGTGCCGCCGACGATTGCCGGACTGATTCTCGTCTACCGCGGACGCTACGTCATGGGCGCGGCCATGCTCTCGCTCTTCGCCATGCTCCAGCTCAACGCCAACCATCCCCAGATGAGCTACTACTTCTTCTTCGTTATGCTCGCCATGGTCATCGCCTGGCTTGTCACGGCCTATAAAGAGAAGACCCTGCGCCGCTGGGCCATCGCCACTGCCGTCACCGCCAGCGCTGGACTCCTCGCCGTTGGCGCCAACCTCCCGAGCCTCTACAACACCTACGAATACGCCAAAGAAACCAAGCGCGCGCAGTCAGAGCTGACCCCCACCGCCGAAGAAGCCCGTGCCACCGACCCCGACGCCACACGTCCCACAGGCGGCATGCCCCGCGAACAGATCGTCGGCTGGAGCTACGGCATCTCCGAGTCGTTCTCGCTCCTCGTGCCCGACATCAAAGGCGGCGCCTCGGCCCGTCCCGAAGGCGGTCAGATGGCCTATCTCGGCCTCGACAAGCTGCCGGAGGCCGCCGGCTTCGCCAACAGCCAGGCATCGACCATCCTGCCCTACTTCCCGCAGTATTTCAACGACTCTGAGGGCACCAACGGCCCCGTTTACGTCGGCGCCATTATCTTCGTGCTCTTCCTCCTCGGCTGCTTCATCGTCAAAGGCCCGATGAAGTGGGCTCTCGTCATCATGACCGTCATCTCGGTGCTCCTCGCCTGGGGACGCAACTTCGAGACCCTGACCGACCTGATGATCTACAACTTCCCGCTCTACAATAAATTCAGAGCCGTCGAGAGCATCCTCGTCATAGCCGAGTTTACGATGCCTCTGCTCGCGATTATGGCCCTTCATAAGCTCTTTACTATCCCCGACGCCCTGAAGCACTACAAGAAGCCCCTGATAGCCTCATTCGGCATTCCCGCGGCCATCTGTCTGCTCGCCATGCTCGCTCCCTCGGTTTTCGGCGACGCCATCACCGCCACCGACCGCGCCACGGCCCAGAGCATACAGCAGCAGGTCACCGAGATGGCCGCAAGCTACGGCATGAGCCGTGCCGACACCGACGCCATGCTCTATCAGTATTCGCTCGCCAACCCCGCCAACGCCTCGGTCATCGAGAGCCTGCGCTACGTCATGGTCAAGAGCGACGGCCTGCGCTCACTCATCTTCATCGCCTTCGCCGCCCTGATCATCTTCTTCAGCCTCCGCGGCAAGATCAAGACCCCTGTCGCCGTCGGTATCGTCGGCCTGCTCATCCTCGTCGACCTCTATAAAGTCGACAAACGCTATGTGTCGACCTCGAGCTTCTGCACTCCCGAAGTCGCCGCCACCGACCCCTTCGCGCCCGACGCCATCGACCAAATCATCCTCGGCGACACCACCGGCGTCTTCCGCGTCATGGACATCCCCGGCTTCGACAGCCCCAACCGCTCTTACCACCACAAGATGATAGGCGGCTACCACGCAGCCAAGCTCAACCGCTACGAGGACATGATCAACCGCCGCATCAACCCCGTCCGCCGCGTCGGCTACTGGCCCGAATTCAAAGACGACAGCATCGTCGCACAGTATGACCCCGCCGTGCAGCCCATCATCCGCGAGGCCGTCGCCAACTATAAGGTGCTCGACATGCTCAATACCCGCTATATCATCACCGGCGACAAAAACGAGCCCGTCGTCAAGAACAACAGCGCCTTAGGCAACGCCTGGCTCGTCGACAACATCGTCTGGGCCGACGGCGCCAACGCCGAGATGCAGGGTCTCGACAGCATCGACGTTACCCACGAGGCCATCGCCGACCGCCGTTTCGCCGAAACCCTCGGCGAAGCCCCCACCCTCGCTCCCGCCGACACCATCTACATGACCTCCTACTCGCCCAACACGCTCAAATACCACGCCTCGACAGCCCGTGGCGGCGTCGGCGTCTTCTCTGAGGTCTACTTCCCCTGGGGCTGGCGCGCCACCATCGACGGCACCCCGACGCCACTCGCCCGCGTCAACTACCTGCTCAGAGCCATGCGCATCCCTGCCGGCAGCCACGACATCGAGATGACCTTCGACCCCAAGTCGATCCACTATACTTCGGCCATCGCCTACGCCTGCGTGACCCTCATCTATCTGCTCGTCCTCGCCGGGCTCTTCTTCGACTATATCAGATGCAAGCCAAAAGACTGATACCCAACTCCTACCTGCGCTGGCGCCACGGCCGCGGCTTCGGCATCCACTCGCCTTTTGCCTACAATTTCATCTGTCTGACACTGCGCGAGCGACTGCCCTATTATGCCTACCCCGCCCTGCGCGAGGAGCTTCGCCGCACCGGCGCCGACATGTCGAACCACGACCTCGGACTCATCTTCCGCATCGTCACACGCTTTATGCCCGAGAGCGTCGCCATCTTCGGCGACAATAACGCCGACGTCGAGCGCACGGCCGTCAAAGCCGTCTCAGAGCACATCGTCTTCAGCCCCGAGGCACCTTTCGTCATCGTCAACGGCGACTTCGACCGCGCCGCGAGCCACCTCGAAAGCCTCTTCGGCCACGCCTTCATCGCCATCTTCCCCAAAGGCGACGACGCCTCTACCTCTCTCCTGCGCCGCACCCTCGCCGCCCTCGACTACGGCATGAGCTTCAGAAACCGCAAAGGCTTCGCCATCCTCGCCGCCCTCCCCCACCTCCCCCGTCAGGACTTCGACGTAAGATTCTGAAAAAACATAAATAAACCATGAAGCCATATATCACAATATTGGCAGCTGCTCTGCTTCTCGCATCATGCTCATCAAACAAAGACATCGCTACATTTGTAATACTGCCTGACACCCAGACTTATCTCGAACACTGCCCCGAGGTCTTCGATTCACAGATAAACTGGATTATAGACAACAAAAAATCCATCGACGCCGTGATTCAGGTAGGAGATCTGACACAAGACAATTCACCGGTCGAATGGCACTATATGAGCAAAGCTTTCAACAATCTCGAAAAGGCCGGCATCAAAAATATGGTTGTCTGGGGCAATCACGATATCGGCAGCCGTCCGGGACAATTCTCAGACGTACACAACACTGTGAACGCCAACCGATATTTCCGCCACGACGAATGGCAGACGCGAGATTACTGGGGAGGCAGCGCCGACAACAAAACACTTGATAATTACTTTATGACCTTTAAGGCAGGTGGCATCGAATGGCTCGTACTCAATATGGAGTTCGGACCGTCTGACGAAGCCATCGTCTGGGCTGATTCGGTCGTTGCCGGCAATCCCGAGAAAAAGGTGATTCTCAACACCCACGCTTACCTCTACAGCGACAGCACTTTGCACGACGGCGACGACTGGTGGCTTCCACAAAGCTACGGCATAGGCAAAGAAGCCGGCCGCCACGTCAACGACGGCGCCTCGCTATGGAAAAATCTCATCTCGAAACATCCGAACGTTATCGCCGTATTCTGCGGACATGTATTACACGGCGGTGTCGGCACATTAATCTCGACAGGTGAAAACGGCAATCAGGTCTATCAGATGCTCGCAAACTTCCAGCGCGGCGTCAAAGACAGCCGTCTTGGCGGCGAAGGATATCTCAGAATCGTGAAATTCAAACGAAAGACCAAAGAAATCGACGTAAGCACCTTCTCGACATGGAACAAGGCCTATCATCCTTCTCCGGAACACAATTTTGTCTTCAAAAATGTCGATTTATAGAGCATGTTTCATTTACTTGCAAAAGTTCAAAGCAATCCCACATGAAATATTTTACGAAC